>JBDQMZ010000079.1:0-15596 GCA_040261955.1 Candidatus Nanopelagicales bacterium | reverse complement strand
GTGCCTGTTGTCGAAATCTCAACACCTAGTGCTTGAAGGCCCGCAATCATCAACTGCGTATCGCGAGCATCAAGGAGTGACCTGACGTGAGTTGGTGAATCAGACAAGGCAGCTAGGACCAACGCACGATTACTAATCGACTTAGATCCAGTTAAGTGAAATGAAGAATCAAGTTGTGCGAGGGCCAAGGGGGCTGGCCAAAGTTCCAACGATTCATCAATCATGTTCTTAGTGTTTCATCCCAGCCTTGAAGCCTTTCGAGGGTGTCTCCCAATGATGCCTATTATTGCCGTGTGTGCGGACGGTATGTACTAGCGGCAGATCCGGCTGTGTTGGTCAGTGAATTTGATGCCGAGATTCTGGGAGATATCCCAAAACCCAATTACAACGTTGCACCAACTACGAAAGTTCCCGTCGTTGTTTCACGCGAACGAGCAAGGATCATTGAATGTGTTCGTTGGGGAATTGTGCCAGCATGGAGTTCGAGTAAACCTATGCTGCTGGTCAATGCTCGAGGTGAAAGTGTGGCCGAGAAGTCCACCTTTAAAAAGTCCTTCGCCGGATCGCGTTGCATCATTCCCGCGAGTGGATACTACGAATGGATGCGTCCAGCGAAAGATCCATTTTTTATCACGGATCCCCAAAAGCAGGTTCTTGCAATGGGGGGAATTCTGGTACCCAGTTCAATCGACGGTCACACCGTTCCGACCTGCGCAATTATCACGGTGAGTGCTGCACAAAATATTGCGCACATTCATGATCGAATGCCGGCGATGATTCCCAAGGGAATGTGGAGTGAATGGCTAGATCCCGATATTGGTTCTGCCGATGCACTGTCAATATTGGATTCGGTCACGGCCAGTGCCGCTAACGACCTGGTTGCGCGTCCCGTGAGCAAACGAGTGAACTCTGTGAGAAATAACGGTGTCGAATTGCTTGATTCAGTGAGTTAAGACCCTTTGTTTGTGAAAAGTGGCGTCATGTGTTCAGGCAGGTGAGAGTCGATATGCTGCGTCCACACTGACAGGACTAGCCCAGGGAGTTCACATGCCAAAATCCGTTCGCGCCGAGATGGTGGCATCCGTGCATTCCATCGAAGTTGAAGTCGGTGCCACGGTTATCGCAGGTGAGACTCTGTTGATCCTTGAATCCATGAAGATGGAGATACCAGTACTCGCAGAAATTGCGGGCACGGTCCAAGAAATAGGGGTTGCGGTCGGCGATGTTGTTAATGAGGGAGACATCCTCGTTGTCCTCGCCTGAAATAACCTGCACCTGCATGAGTTCGGTCGCCGACTCGCGTGAGGACTCGGGTGCAGAGTTGGCTTTCACGGTGGCTGAAGGTGACCTAGCCATAGCCTTGGGTAGTGGCGATGTCCCGGTATTGGCCACACCTCGCCTCGTAGCCTGGGCTGAACACTCCTGTGTTGTTGCAACAAAGTCAGCACTTGCACAGACCTGTACTAGCGTTGGCACACATATTGACCTCCGTCACAAGATGACCTCGCTAACGGGCGAAACCATCCGCGTGAGAGCTCGAGTGGCTGAGATCAGCGGCAACAGGATCTCATACTCTGTTGAGGCTGTGAATGAGTCTGGAACGGTTATTGCAAGTGGAATCATCACGCGCGCGCATGTTAATCGCGCGACCTTTCTCAAAAATGCAGGATTAAATTCAGAGATAAACGCAGACTAGGAAGCTTTCTAAACCCCTGTTGTTGAGCGCGGGTAGGCAACCTCGGGATCAGTCATAATGTTGACCAGATAAGGAACACCCGAATTCATAGCGCGGTCGAGTGCCGGTCCAATGTCTGCTGCGTCTGATACAACTTCGCCTGCACCCCCGAGCGCTTCAACGACTTGGTCATAACGACTTGCTTCTAATTCTGCGAGAACGTCGTATCCATATAGGAATCGCATTGGGTGCCGTTCCAACCCCCAGCCCTGATTATTTCCCACCACTATGGTTGCGGGGATCTTGTGGCGTACCAGTGAGTCAACATCCATGAGGGAGAATCCCGCCGCTCCATCACCGAGTAGGAGTACGAGGGGATCACTGGGGAATGCAAGCCCAGCGGCCAATGTGTAACCCATTGCGGTTCCGAGGGCGCCGAATGGGCCCGGATCAAGCCAGCGGCCAGGTTGGGACGGCTCAATGAACTTGCCAGCAAAAGAGACGAAATCTCCACCATCGCCGATAGTGATGGTGGATTCGGTTAATCGAGGGATGAGTTCACGGTAAATCCGCGCAGGATTAATCATTGTGCCCTCGGAATCCATGAGTTCCGTGTTCTTGAGTCGAGACTTTTGCGTTTGGGTGGCCAGTTCTTGGCACCATGATTCGGGTGCGCACGGTTCGGAGATCTGGGTGGTCAATTGCGGAATTACTTGACGTAGATCACCCGTCATGCGGAGCGTGTTTTCAGGCGCGGGACCGTGTTCAAGATCCGTGATGTGAATGAGCACTGCGCCACCAAAGTCTCCATAGTTCAAACGGAAATCCAACGGGGTTCCGATAACCATGATGAGGTCTGCGCGCTTCAAGGCGAATGACCGAGCAGCTGTTACTAGGAGTGGGTTTGTAGGTGGCAGAATTCCGCGGGCCATTCCGTTTGCAATAACAGGCACGTGAGCGCGCTGGATGAACTCAAGGAACTGGGATTCGGCCATCCCTTGCCACACGTCGGTTCCAATGATGACAACAGGTCGCTCGCTAACTCGCAGCGCCTCAATAACGCGCGGAAGATCATCGAGGTCTACTTTTTCTGAGGCATCAGGTGACGCAGCAATGTGGTCTGGCGCCGGACTAAACAGGGTGTCCATGGGGATGTCTAGAAATGTTGGCCCTCGGTGTGGTGAGTTTGCAGTGGCAAAGGCCTGATAACTCAAGGGACCCACGGTGTCCACCGTGTGAGCCGTTTGCGCTGACTTCGTTATCGAATCAAGAATAGGTATGTGATCGAGTTCTTGAAGCGCACCTGACCCCCAGCGATATTCAGGGGCTCGTCCACCAATCGCGACAACGGGTGCGCCGTTAAAGAGCGCACTTGTCATCGGTGTTACCAAATTCGTCACGCCAGGTCCGGCCGTTGCCGCTACAAATCCAGGGGTTCTGGTCAGGCGAGCAGTTGCCTCTGCCGCGAAACCAGCGGTCTGCTCATGTCGAGTGTCAATGAGTTTCGGTGCCTGCGGCCGTTTTTCGCATGCGTCGTAGAGAGGGAATATGTGCGCACCCGAGAGGGTAAATAGATGCTTGACGTTGAAGGCTTCGGCTGCCGCAACGACCTGATGACCAGCCGCTGGCGGGGCAGTTGACTCGGTAGCGTTGGAATCGGTATTTGCGTGCTCGGTATTTGCGCGTTCAGACATGGGCCCACGTTAGTCTGTCCGCGTGGGGCATGTGGCGAAGTTACTAGAGCAGCGCACTGAATTGAGTGCGTCTGCAATCAACTACCTCGTGGCCCTGACCGACCAGTGGGGCATGGTCGCTGATCTGGCGCTGAGCGATCTCGTGATGTGGGTGCCCACGTGGAATGAAGCCGGACTCCTCGCGGTGGCTCAAGTGCGTCCGTCCACAGCTCCAACAAACTTGGCCCAGGACGCAACGGGAACATTTAGTCCTCGCGGAAGAAATCAACAACTCGATCAGGCCGAGGCTCTTGGGCGTGCAAGTATTGTGCGCAGCGCTTTAAGCCCGTTGCTACCTGCAGCGGTCGAGGCCTATCCGGTCAGTTGGGACGGAGATGTCATTGCAGTGATCGCGCGTCACGCATCCCAATCCTCCCGAGTACTTGGCCAGTTAGAGCAGGTTTACCTTGAAACTGCTGATTCCCTGCTGGCCATGGTCGGCGCAAATACGGGAGCCCAGCCTTGGGCAGTTCAAGATCGTGATGCATTCGGTTCATGGGACCAACCTCGGGTGGGCGATGGCCTGATTCGGCTCGATCATCGCGGCGTTGTTGATTTTGCAAGCCCCAATGGGGTCAGCGCATTTCGCCGATTGGGTTTAGCCACAAATCTTGTTGGACAGGACTTTCACACGGTCGTGATGAAAATGAGTGATTCCCCCGGAGGTGTCTCTCAGACATTACGTGCTGTTTCGCGTGGGGGTCGCACGGGTGTTGCAGATCTATTTGGAACTGAAGCCACAATCATGATGACTGCAATCGCACTCAATGATCAGGGTTTAGGGCCAGATTCAGATTCCCGCAGAACCATAGTTGTTCTTAAAGATGTCACGGGTATGCGAGCGCATCAGAAGGCTTTGCTTTCAAAGGATGCCACGATTAAGGAGATCAATCATCGGGTCAAAAATAACCTTCAGATGGTGAATTCCCTTTTGAGGCTTCAAGCTCGTCGCGCTACGCATGATGAAACACGGGAAGTGTTGGCCGATGCTCAAGCCAGAATCGCTGCAATCGCAGCGATTCATGACGTTTTATCCGAGAGTTCCGATTCGCGTGTGGATATTGATCACATTCTCGATGCAGTAATTGATTTAGCAATCGAGGTCAGTTCGGGTACGGCAGTGGTGCGCCTTGGATCAGGTGGAATGCTTCCGGCAAAGATTGCAACTCCTTTGGCCATGAGCCTCTCCGAACTCGTGCACAATGCGTTAGAACACTCGGGCGCTGATCGTGTCGAGGTTGAAATTTTGCGAACCAATCAGGCACTGACCGCACATGTTCGAGATAACGGGAATGGAAGCTCGGGCGAAGCAGGCTTGGGCCTAAGCATCGTGGCTGATTTGGTCACCCACGAGATGCGTGGAATATTCGCCTTGGATCCAATTCAGGGCGAAGGTACATATGCTCGCATTGAAGTGCCGCTGCCGAGAGGCTCAGTCTGATCCTTGGTGAATTAGGCGGTGGTGCGGGCCCGCAGGCGAGCATTACGACGCTTGAGAGCGCGACGCTCGTCTTCGCTGAGTCCACCCCAGACGCCGGAGTCTTGGCCGGTTTCAAGGGCCCAACGCAGACAGTCATCGACAACTGGGCACCGACGGCACACAGCCTTAGCCTCATCGATTTGGACTAATGCAGGTCCGGTATTGCCGATTGGGAAGAACAACTCAGGGTCTTCGTCACGGCAGGCTGCCTCGTGGCGCCAGTCCATGCGTAATCACTCCATCTGTGCTGGTGTACTGGGTTCGCCAGTACGTGTGAATGCTTTCACGTGCTGGCTTCCACTCAGGGTGAAGGTTCGCTTCACTGGCCTGAAGGGGAAGAAGGCCAGCCCGTCAAAACAAGGGCAAGGACTAGGTTCCCAGACGTTTGGCTTTCAAACAAGGGATTACTGCGGATTTTTTAGGAGAATAGCCCAATTCGACTGTGCTCTAGGTCACATATGGGTGATTTGTACTATATGTCTGTTATTTACTCAGGACATTAACGGTTCGTAATGCTCTTGGTCGACTACTAAATTGGGCGCCGACGATCATGCCAAGGCCTTCGCCATCTGCTTGGAGGGGAACTGGTTCCAGGGAGTTGGCCCAGAATTCTCGTTGGTCGTGCCAGGACGTGTAAGCGTTTGCCGCTGATTTGTTTCTCGTCCGAGCAACCACCTTTCCGGCAGCCAATAGGGTGCTCACCAGATCAAGCTTGCGCACAATAAACACGTCAAGCCCAGTGTCAAAGCTCGCCGCGGGATTGGGGTCGAGTGCCCATGATCTGAAGAATGTCCAGGGCGAAGCATTCTGAACTAGAGCAACAAAAACATGCTCTATGGGCTCTGTTCCGACTCGACCAATCTGTAGGGCCGTGGATTTTCGATTCGTGTTAGTGAAATATTCTCGGACTGTCGTCAGCAGGTATCGACGAGGGGAGGCCACGTGGCCCGCATCCCTTTCCTTATCCATGGCCTCGATTATTTGTGCATCAAAACCCAGACCGGCATTTGCCAAGAAGTATCGATCAATAATTTCACCCAGTGCGGTTTCCGCGCGGATGTGGCCAACATTAATTTCACGGTAATTTCGATCTCGGATCGACTCCAGAATCGCACCTGTGGCCTCCACCGGGTCCGTCGGAATTCCCAGTGCCCGAGCAAAAACATTTCCACTGCCACCAGGAATTGGAGCGAGGACGGTCTCCGAGGGACCATCGTGAAGTAGTCCGTTGACGAATTCATTGATCACTCCATCGCCACCCAAAGTAAATGCGATCGGGATCGCCTCATTTTTGGCATACTCACCAAGCGAAAAGGCATGACCACGGTGATTGGTCATGGTGACTTCAAGTTCAAAATCGTGGGAAAGTGCACGCACGATGACATCGGTCACCCGTGGGGACGTGGTCGTGGCATTGGGATTGACCACCATGATGGCGCGCATGCTGTGACTCTACGGCTTAGCCGGCGAGGACGAAAATCCGGTGCAATAGCCTGTGCTCGTGGAATCCGTTGGCGGTGGACTTAATGGCAAAGTGCGAGTGCGCATCTTGGCAGTCGTTTCTGGTTTCGAAGGACTCTTTTTTATTGCCTATGGCGCGTTGGTAATCGTCGGTGTGCTTCGATTCGGCATCACCGGACCTGCCGAAGTTGCCAACGCTCCGGGCGTGACCCTAGAAATCGTGATATTCCTCGTGTTTGGCGCCGCTCTGCTCCTCGTAGCCACGGGTTGGTGGCGAGGGAGTCGTTGGGCCCGCTCACCATTCATATTGGCGCAGTTACTCGGCCTGGTTGTGAGCGTGCCATTGATGGGGTCTGCAGGTAGCGCCGAGCGGATGATTGGCTGGTCAGTCACGATTATTGCCGTGGCCTGCGTTGCGCTGTCGTTCACTCGTCCGGTGACAGCGCACCTGTATCGCGACGCATCTGAGTTCTAATCCGATCTATGTTTCTCCCCACGGAAACCTGATGAATGCCTAACTGCTGGGCAATTTGGGTTTGACTGAGACCTTCGACGAATCGCATCCCGAGTAGACGCCGATCTTCGGGCGAAAGTCGCTCAAGTGCCGGATGCAATGTCGCCCAGGTCTCCGCAGATTCAAAATCGGAATCGCTATGGACGGGTAAATCCCAATTCTCGGGCTCACTGAGTGTTCGCATACTCCTGACGCTTGTACTCTCAAGCGCCTCAAGAATCGCACTCGTGTCGAGCCCACAGTGTGCATTTATTTCTGCGACGGTGGGGGAATGCCCGAGCTGTGCTCCCAGTATTTCTATTGCTGCACTCACAACCTTGGAATTTTCTTGCACGGGCCGCGGGACATGCACTAGGTCTTGTTTATCCCTGAGGTAATGTGATATTTCGCCCCGTATCTGTGTCCCTGCAAAAGTGCTAAAGGCAATTTTTCTGGTGGGGTCGAATCTTTCTATGGCGTTGAGCAATCCAATGTTGCCCACCTGTGCCAAATCTTCACGATCATATGCGTCTCTGACCTTAATAAAATGATGAACAAGGCCCTGATGTGAAGCGACAATGGATTCAAGGATTTGTTGGCGGCGATGCGGGGTTGTGTCGGGAGCACGCAATTCGACGATGAGATCACTAACTTCCCCCGCTTGCATAGTTAAGAAATCGCGTCTCTCACGTAAAAATCAATATGTATTTCACCGTCGATCAGTTCAATGTTGAGATCGTGAGTGACTGCATTAATCACGGTCCAGGTGAATCCCTCTTGTTCGGCAAAATTGGGAAGGGCTGTGAGGGCCGTGGGCGCACTTGTGTGGACGTGGAGAATTTTTGGTTGAACATTCAATGCCCACCGAAAGTGTGAACCTTGGTGAGCATTTTGAATGACTATTGTGGCGGCTTCGTCGCAGGCCAGTTTTGCGTCGTCGATTCCATCGACCGTGAAGTCAGCGCGAACACAGGCCGCGGCCGCAACCTGTCGAATGAGTGAGACGAAATCCGCACTGGCGGGAAGGCTGAATTCAATGAGCGGAGTCATGATTTCAATTCCTTATTGGCCAGATGCATCAGTTTGTCACCGGTGAGTCGGTAGGGGATCCACTCGGTTAAGGGTTCGGCACCAAGATGTTCATAGACCTTGCGGGCAGACTCATTCCAATCAAGAACCCACCACTCAAACCGAGGGTATCCTTGGCGTTCGCATTCGGCCGCGAGTGTGGCGAGCAGTGCCTGGCCAACGCCGTGTCCTCGGTGGCTGGGGCGCACATAAAGATCCTCGAGATAAATTCCATGTTTCCCCTGCCAGGTGGAGAAGTTTCGAAACCACAGGGCAAAGCCAATGACGGTCCCATCAACCAAGTGGGCGACATGCGCAAAAACGGTGGGGGAATCCTCAAAGAGTGCGTGTGCAAATTGTTCAGGAGTAGCAATAGCGAGGTCCGCGGCTTGCTCATACTCAGCAAGCTCGCGGACCATAGCCACGATTTCGAGTTCGTCGCCCAATTGTGCTGGGCGAATTCGAAAGTCAGACACGAACAGTTAGGCCTTCTTGGTTTCCCAGAAGATCGCGGCAATCTCATCGATCTTGCCCAGGAGTTGATCGGCTACTGCAACGTCGACGGTTCCCTTGGTGCCACCTGCGCCCGCTAGTTTTGTTGCCTGATTGAAAAGGTCATTGAGTTGCGGGTACTTCTCAAAATGTGGAGCCTTGAAATAGTCGGTCCACAAAACCCACAGGTGCTCTTTCACCATGTGCGAACGATCTTCCTTGATGGTGATGGCGCGCTCGCGGAAAATGGGATCATCAGATGCGTGGTACTTCTCCATGCATGCCTTGACTGATTCAGCTTCCAAACGTGCCTGTGCTGGGTCGTAGACGCCGCAAGGCAGGTCACAATGGGCGTATGCCGTGATGCCAGAAGTCGGGGCGAGGGCTGAGAGCAATCTCGTGGTCAGTTGCTTGCGCATTCTTTTCTCCTCATTAGGTTCAGTATCGGCGTGGAATTGCACCGTGTCTTAGCCCAAGCCTAGTCGGAGAATGCGCCATCGCAAGAGGCCCGTGAACGAGCTCCACAAGTGGGATCACCGACCCTGAGTCAGATAGCCTCAGGTACATGTCCTTGCACTGGAACCCCATGCTTCGTGTCACGATTATTGGCCCTTCGATGGAGCCAACTTTGGGCAACGGACAGGTTTGGCTAGCACTTCGAGGCAGGTGGCATATCCGGGTCAATGACATGATTGTTTTCTGCCATCCGGAGAGGCCTGAGTTGCTGGAAGCGAAGCGGTTGGTCTCCAAAGGACCCGAAGGTTGGTGGGTCGAGGGAGATAATCACGAGGTCAGCACCGACTCTCGCAGTTTCGGTGCAATAGCTCCCGAGATGGTGCGGGCGAAAATTTGGCGTCGAATGAGTTGACGGTCCTATTCGTCGTCGAGGTCGTCGAGGCGAGCCAGCCACGTTGTGAGGCGATCCACCGCAGTCTCAAACTCTGGGTTGAGATTGACAAATTCCTCGCAGCGTTCTGCAACCCATGCGAGTGAAACTTCCTCTTCCCCGCGGCGGCGGGCTAGTTCTTCTGCTCCCCGATCAGTGTCATACATGTCGTAACCCCAAAATTTGTGTAGTGATAATTGACGAGACTTGAATTTAGGCGAATGCTGATTCGATTAAAATCTTTTGATCCTCTTCATGCCGCTGGTGGGTTCCGACAGCAGGTGCTGATGACGCGGGGCGTGAGATGCACGTTATTGCCCGGTTGATCATGCTTGGTGCATTCATTGCAATGAATGACCAGCCACCTTGGTTGGCAGGCTCCTCTTGGACCCATCGGATTTCCGCATCGGGGTATTGCGCACTCATTGCGGGAAGACTGATGGGAGGAAGCGGGTAAAGGCGCTCGAGTCGCACAATGGCGGTGTCGGTTATTTGGTGTTTCTCGCGGTAGGCGAGGAGGTCGAAATAAACCTTCCCGCTGCACATCAAGACGCGCTTGGTCGCTGGCCCGGTCACGGTTGTGTCGGGTAGGAACGGTCTGAATACACCAGTGGTGAAGTCCTCAACCGTTGACACCGATTGTTTTGAGCGCAACAGTGACTTGGGAGTAAAACAAATGAGCGGCCGTGAAAGGCGGCCCATAACTTGCCAGCGCAGTAGGTGGAAGTAAGACGCAGGCGTGCTGGGCATGGCTACCGTCATGTTGTCTTGAGCACACATCTGCAGGAATCGTTCGATTCGACCACTGCTGTGATCTGGCCCCTGGCCTTCTTGCCCGTGGGGTAGGAGCAATGTGACGCTGGAGCGCTGGCCCCATTTTTGCTCGCCGGAAGAAATAAATTCGTCGATGATTGTTTGGGCGCCGTTAACGAAATCCCCGAACTGGCCTTCCCACATGACAAGTGCATCAGGGCGTGCGACCGAGTAGCCGTACTCAAAGCCCAAGCAGGCGTATTCGCTCAGTGAGGAGTCGTAGACGTACAGCTTTGCTCCATCGCGGTAGCACTGCTTGAGCGGTTTGTACTGCCAGCCGGTCTCTTTGTCCACGATAACCATGTGACGGTGACCGAAAGTTCCACGACGTGAGTCTTGGCCGGCCAAGCGCACCGTGCGCCCCTCCATGAGGAGTGAGCCAACGGCCATGGCCTCCGCCATTCCCCAGTCGATGGTGTTGTCAGAGACCATCTGTTTGCGACGCTGCAACTGAGGGGCCAGTCGCGGATGAACATTGAAGCCCTCTGGCAAGGTCAGTTGCGAGTGAATAATTGTGTCAATTTGATCCTGGGTGATACTCGTATCGACATCAGCGCTGGGGCTTTGTGGCACCAGTTCTAATTGACCGGTCTCAATGATGTCCCTGGTGCGTTGGCTGAAGTCATCGTCGGGTTCATCGACTCTTGTTTCTTGGAACACACGCTCTAGTTGTTCCTGGAAATGTTTCAATGCTTCTTCAGCCTCTTCGACGGTAATGTCACCGCGACCGATGAGAGATTCGGTGTAGTGCTTGCGCACGGACCGCTTGTTATCAATGATCGAGTACATGAGCGGCTGCGTGAGAGAAGGATCATCAGCTTCATTGTGACCTCGACGCCGGTAGCAGACAAGGTCAATGATGACATCCTTGTTAAATGCCTGACGGAAATCAAAAGCTAATTGAGAGACATAAATAACTGCTTCGGGATCATCCCCATTTACATGGAAGATAGGTGCTTGCACCATGCGCGCAACGTCAGTCGGGTAGACCGACGAGCGGCTGTAGCGAGGCGACGTTGTGAATCCAACCTGGTTATTCACCACAATGTGCACTGTTCCGCCAGTGCGATAACCCTGCAACTGAGAAAGTTGGAGAGTTTCCGCGACAACACCCTGACCAGCAAATGCAGCATCGCCGTGAATCAACACCGGCAGAATGTCGTGTCTCAATTCGGCTGGGAGTAAATCCTGTTTTGCGCGAACGATTCCTTCAAGCACGGGGTTGACAGCCTCGAGGTGTGAGGGGTTTGCCGCGAGGTAGACCGATGTGTACGCACCGTCTGCCGAGACATAAGAACCTGTCGTGCCGAGGTGATATTTGACGTCGCCTGAACCTTGTACCGAGTTCTCTGCGTACTCGCCTTCAAACTCGCGGAAAATTTGCCCAAAGGATTTGCCAGCGATATTGGCCAATACGTTCAGGCGCCCGCGGTGTGGCATGCCAATTGCGACTTCAAGGATTTCATTGTCAGCGGATTGGGTCAGGATTTCATCCAGCATGGGGATCAAAGACTCTGATCCTTCGAGGGAGAATCTCTTTTGCCCAACGTATTTGGTCTGAAGGAATGACTCGAGTGCTTCTGCCTCATTCAGTTTGCGGAGTACGCGAAGTTGATCAGCAGGATTTGGTTTGACGTGGGGGATTTCTACACGATCTTGGATCCATTTACGTTCGGCGGGATCCTGAATATGCATGTACTCGATACCGACCGTACGCGTATATGAGTCCCTCAGGACACCAAGAATCTCACGCAGTTTCATGAGCGGCTTGCCGCCAAAACCACCGGTCGCGAACTCGCGATCGAGATCCCACAGGGTCAGGCCGTGGGACAGGACATCGAGATCGGGGTGCATTCGCTGGTGATATTCCAGGGGATCGGTATCAGCCATCAGGTGGCCACGAACGCGGTAAGCGTGGATGACCTCTTGGACCCGCACGTTCTTATCAAGATCGGTTTCGTGGCTCGCAGAAATATCCTGAGCCCAGCGAATGGGTTCATAAGGTATGCGGAGATCGCGGAAAATATTGTCGTAAAAATGGTCCTCGCCCAGTATCAACGCATGTACTTTTTTCAGGAACTCACCTGACTGAGCACCCTGAATAATTCGGTGGTCATACGTGGAGGTGAGGGTGAGAATCTTTGAGACTGCATTGCGCACAATGTTTTCTTCAGAAGCACCTTGCCATTGTGCTGGGTACTCCATGGAGCCCACGCCAACAATGCATCCTTGACCCACCACAAGCCGTGGAACGGAATGATTGGTGCCAATGGTTCCCGGATTGGTCAAACTCACTGTCGTGTCAGCGAAATCTTCGACTGTTAACTTGTTATTTCGTGCTCGACGCACGATGTCTTCATAGGTCGCCCAGAAACCGGCGAAATCCATGGTTTGTGCGCCTTTGATATTGGGCACCAACAACTGACGAGAGCCATCGGGCTTGGCAATGTCAATTGCGAGCCCAAAGTTAATCTCGGGATTGCGTGAAATGGCGGGCTTGCCATCAAGTTCGGTATAGGAGTAATTCATCTCTGGCAGGGCCTTGATTGCCTGAATGACGGCGTAGCCAATCATGTGTGTGAATGAGACCTTGCCTCCGCGCCCGCGGGCCAGATGGTTATTGATCACCGTACGGTTGTCGAATAAGAGTTTGACGGGAACAGAGCGCACGCTGGTAGCCGTTGGAACGGTCAGGCTTTCTTCCATGTTGGTCACAACTCGCGCTGCAGGACCTTTGAGCTTGGCCACGTATGTCGACGGTTCTGGGGCAGGAGTGGTTGTGACGGTTTTGGCAGCTGGTGTTGGTTCAGGTGTTGGTGTGGCTGGCGCGGCTGGTTCAGTGAGTACGGCCTGTTCCGGCAGCACCACACTGTCGTGTGGGGTGAAGTCGGCAAAGAATTCCCACCATGCGGGGTCAACGGAGTTTTTGTCCTCGAGAAATTGCTGGTAGAGCTCATCGACTAGCCAGTCGTTCGGGCCAAATTGGTCGGGAGGCTGAAGCGCCACGTTGTTTCCTCTCACAGGCGACCTAATTGCGACATAAGCCTAGGGCTTTTACTCGCGGTGCAATTATGAGGGTGCAGGTGTGCAATTCATGCGAGAGGGTTGGGCCATGAATAACAAGTCGGTGGTGATCACGGGGGGTTCACAGGGCATCGGGTTTGCGGCAGGCGTCGCGCTCGGGGAATTGGGTTACACGGTTGTTTTGCTTGGCCACACCAGAGAGTCGGGCATGGCCGCTGCAGGGCAATTGCAGGAAATGAACATAGATGCTGTGGGCGATGGCGCCAATGTTGGCGATCCACAGGAAATGAATGAACTAGCTTCTCGTCTCGGGCCACTGGCTGAACCGGATGTGCTCGTGATCTCGGCAGGTGTCATGAGCGCTCGCATGTCAAAAACCTTGCGAACCACCAGTGAGGAGTGGTCAAGGGTCATGTCAACTAATCTCGACGGGGCCTTCAATGCGATCAGGCTCTTCACCCCGGGCATGGTCTCCCGTCGGGACGGACGGGTCATATCGGTCTCGGCCTGCTTGGGCAGGTTCTCAGGTCCGGGCACCTCGGGCGGATTAGCGCCGTATCGGGTGAGTAAAGCGGGGCTCAATGCGCTCACTCGAAATTTTGCGGCGGAAACGAATTGGGGTGAGCGCGGGGTTCTGGTGGATGCCATGTGCCCGAATCACTGTCGAACCAACATGGGAGGTCCTGATGCAGCCCGCTCGGCCCAGGAAGGAGCCGAAACGATCGTCTGGCTTGCCACGAGTGACCTTGCCCAACGTCACGCACAGGTGAATGTCTCGGACAGTGCGCTCACCGGACTGCTCTGGGAGGACCGGGCGATTGTTCCCTGGTAGCTTCAAAACTAGGGAGCGCGATTAGTGTTTACCACGCTGCCATGCATATCCTTGGGCTAACGGGGTATCGGGCCGGTAAACCAGGCCCGTAAATCGGGCCGTCAAATGTGACACACGAATTTGGAGTTGAAGTACATGCGGAAACTGGCGCGATCAATCGCAGCTGCCAGCGTCTTGTCCATTGGCTTTTCAAGTCTGTTTATTTCCCCCTCACAAGCTGCACAAAAATCGCAGATCACGGTACCGAGTCCAGTCATCTTGTCAGTCTTACCGGGAGCCACTTCAACGACATTGGCAGTGACATATTCGCCCGTCCCTGTCGTAGAAGTTGCCTCTGCAACGGCACCTGGCAAAAATATCTATGAAGTTTCACTCGATAACCAAACGTGGTGGCCGTGCGCAGATCCCACGGCTGAGGAGATTGCTGCAGCTCAAGCCACGTGCAACCTGGTAAGCCTGCAACCATCCCGGAGCTACGGCGTTTATCTGCGTGCCTCGTTACAGCAGGAATTTGCGCCCGGTTTGTACACCGTTGTAGCTTCGAGTGTTGCCACCGGTCCCGTTGTCGGTACAACGCAACAGCCGAGCGGTGCCGATCCGGATAAGCCCAAAAAGTTGCCGAGTCCGCGGGCATGGGTTGGGGCAACATTTAATGCTGCGAGCAACTCTCTCGGTGTCGACGGTGCCAAGGTTGCACTTGGAGTTGGAACTCTGCCTAAAATCACGTTTGGTAGAGACATCCCTGACAAAGCAGTTGTTGAGAATCATCTTTATGTTTCGGCTCAACTGCCCAATGGAAAAGTACGCGCCATTCCCGGTGCATGGGGATGGGTGAGTGAGCGCTCTGCTGTGTTCAGGCCCAAGGATTATTGGCCGGGAAGATCCATCATTCGTATCGTGTCCACATTAGATCGCGCTGTGCTCGGTAAGTCCGGCAAGACCTGGTTAATTGGCTCCAAGAAGCTCAACACCACATTCCAATTCCGCACCGCACGAAAGTTGGTCGCGAAGGTCGATGGTCGAACGACCCAAATGAAAGTTTTTATTGACGGCAAGAAAGTCAAAACATTCAAGGTTTCACTGGGCAAGAACGAATGGGAAACTCGCAACGGCACAAAGGTGATCAGTACGGCGAAAGAAGAAGAAAAGACTTACCTGAGTGAATCACTGGGCCTGACCGATCCCGAGGACCAATACGAATTAGATGCCATGTGGAACACCCGACTCACGCCCACGGGTGAGTTCATTCATTCGGCCCCGTGGGCCTACGGTCGAATTGGTCGTTACAACGGTTCGCACGGATGCACAAACATGTTCCAACAAGATGCCGAATGGATCTTTAACAAGACCATTCCGGGTGACGTTGTCCTGTACACCAACACGGGTGGCGAAGTTGTTGAACCGTGGAACGGCCCGGGCGGTCTGTGGAATATTCCATGGTCAAAGTGGATCAAGAAATCGGCATTAGGTTCTGGAACTGGAGTGGTTGACACTGATACGAATGCGGGAACGGGCTCGTTGGCAGACGCAAAGCCAGCCAGTGCCTAGATCCATGGCCATTTTGGGAAAGCAGCGATGAGCCTCACACACATCACGGAACAATGGTCTGTTGCTGACGGATGGCAACAGGGTCGCGGTG
>JBDQMZ010000078.1:0-7051 GCA_040261955.1 Candidatus Nanopelagicales bacterium | reverse complement strand
CGTGCCTGGTGGCAGACGGTGTGGGCCCGTTGATGGAAACGACGACTTAAACCTAATGCCTACCGTTTTGCAAAGGAACTCGATACCGTAAAAACAAGGTGTTGGGAATGCGGCCTTGAGTGGCAGACTCATGCACTTAATTGGGTTGAGACGCTTTGAATGACCTGAGAGACGTTTGTGACATCGATGAATATTGAAGGCCCGATCGAATTCTCGACCGGGCCCTCAACGTTATGAGCGACTAGCTAATTGAAGCGCCTGTGCCGGCAAGCCACGAATTAACCGTGTCCTTGTTGGCCGCAATCCACTTCTGTGCTGCTTCCTGCGGTGTCATGCCACCTTCAATGTCCGCAGCGACCATGTTCTGGTCATCGTTGGTCCAGTTGAAGTTCGCAACGAGAGTTGCAAATGGTGACCCTGAATCAATGAGCTCAGTTGTTGAGAGCTTCATGAGTGGTGACTCTGGGTAGTCGGTCAGACCGCTAGCCTCCGCTGGGTCGGTCCAGTCGTTGGCTGGGAAATTAACCCGAGCCAAGTCAACCTGAGCCAAGAAGTTCTGTGGCTCGTAGAAGTAACCGAGAGCGGCTGTCTTGTTGTCAGCTGCCTGAGTGAAGAGCTCGATGAGAGCTGCTTCAGAACCGGTTGAAACAACTTGGTAGTCCAAACCGTAAGCGTCGATGATCTTCTCACCGATTGTGGTGTAACCGGGAGGGCCTTCGTACCAAGCGCCCTTGTCACCAGTCTCTGGAGTCTGGAACAGTTCGGCGTAGTCATTGAGCTTTGTGCCATCGGTGATGTCTGGGTATTCATCGGCCATCCACTGAGGGACGTACATGCCGATGAGGCCTACGTTTCCGTTGGTGCCGACTTCTTGGATAGCTCCGCGGTCAACCCACTCTTGCCAGCGGCCGCCGCCCCAATCCTCAACGATCACGTCGATGGAGCCAGCCTCCATGGCGTCGTAGGAGACACCAGCTTCTTCGAGTTGGGTTTGCTCAATGGTGCAACCAAGGGCATCCTGAGCAACTTCGGCGACGACCTGCGCTGATGCGGTGTAACCCACCCAGCCATGCATGGCGATTGCCCAGTCACCGCATGCCGCAACTTCTGCTGCTTCTTCGGTAGCTGCTTCTTCTTCCGTGGCGACAGCTGCCTCTTCTGTTGCGGTTTCAGTGGCTGCGTCGTTGACGCTGTCACCACAACCCGCGAGCACAAGACCTGCGGCTGCCAGAAGCGGCAGCACAGCCATGCGCTTGGTGAGGTTTCTCCTCATTCGGTTTCCCCTTCTATTCCGCTCACCCGATTTGAGTGAGCCCTAACTCCGGCGCGCACTCGCATGCGCGATCCGGTCCATCACAATCCCAAGAAGCACGATAGCCAGACCTGCGGCTAATCCCTTTCCTTGGAGCTCTGGTTTCGATGCACCCTGCAGAACCAAGTAGCCCAAGCCACCTGCTCCAACAAGTCCGCCGATCACGACGACGGCCAGTACGAAAATTAAACCCTGATTTGCCCCCAAAAGTAGGGACTTCTTGGAGGCAGGAAGTTGCACTTTTGTAACAACTTGGGTTGTGCTGGAGCCTGATGAGATCGCTGCCTCCACCATTTCCCTGGGAACACCTCGCACACCGTCAGCCACCACTCGAACCACTACAGGGGCGGCGTAGAAGACCCCACAGACGATGGCGGCGAAGCGCGTTGGGCCAAAGAGAGCCAAGACGGGCACCAGGTACACGAAAGCAGGCAGTGTTTGTCCTGCGTCAAGAAACGGTTTGAGAACTCTTTCAAATTTCTCATTGCGCCCTGCAGCGACACCCAGCACTACACCAATGACCATAACGATCGTGGTGGCGATGAGAACCTGAGTCAGCGTGATCATGGTGTCGTTCCACAGGCCAATCCACACAATCAGCAACAAAAGAACCGCGGAGAGAATGGCGACGGCTCTGCCACCAATAATTGCGGCGATGACCGAAATCATGATGATGGTGAGATACCAGGGCGCATCGGCCAAGAGGTACTCAATTGGATTCAAAATATTGAGGGTGAAGACCTCGTTGAATGAAGTTGTCAGGAAGTAGAAAGTGGTGGTGAACCACTCGGTGATGGCATCGAACCAGTCACCAATCGGTTCCCTAAAATTGAGAGACTCTGGAAAAATTGCCGCCCAGAGTTGCTGACGTGACATCATGACGGCAACGATGGCGGCGATTGCAGCTATGCCAAGGGAGATGCGCCTAATGAGCAAAGGCCTCCCCGTGAGTGGAATCTGATTGCTGTGAGCAACGGCTGCAGTGGTTGACCGATCAAGCATGATGGCGAGAAAGACGACTGCCAGACCCGCGGTGACACCATCACCGATATTACGAATGGACAGCGCCTGAAGGACAGGTTCGCCCAGGCCAGGCGCGCCAATCAATGCAGCGATGACCACGAAAGAAAGTGCTGCGAGAGTTGTCTGATTGACGCCAAGGATTATTGTGCGCTTGGCCATGGGCAGTTGGACCTTGGTCAGTTTCTGCCAACGCGTGGAGCCCATCGATTCAGCTGCCTCGATGGGTCCATTTTGCAGGCTTCGAATTGCATGTGCAGTGATGCGAATTCCGATGGGGATGCTGTAGATCATTGTTGCAATGGTTGAGGCCGCAATACCGATGAGGAAAACCAGTGCAAGTGGCGCTAGGTAGACCAGGGTTGGCAGGATCTGTGCGAGGTCAAGTACCGGGCGTACAGCCCTCATGACTCGGTCATTCAGGCCCGCCCAAATTCCAATGGGGAGGGCAATGGCGAGTGAGAGCACGACTGCGCCAAGAGTCAGTGCCAGAGTGTCCATGGAGTAGGTCCACATTCCAAGAACGCCGCACCCAAAAATCAACACCATGGAAAGCAGTGATGTGCGCCAGTTAGATGTTGCAAAAACTAGGAAGCCGATGATGGCCAAAATCCCGAACCAGCCAATAACAGGAATCAGTGCGCCTGGAGCAGGGTCCGATATAACTGCTCGGATGACTTCAACGAAGCTCTCTATACCTTGGCGGAACGGGTTGAAAATGTAAACAAAGATCGGATTCTCGGCGCGTGCCGCGCGAATATTTGCAGCGAACTGACCAAGTACCTCGGTGGTTGGCGTGTCCTCCGAGTTCCCAATATCAAGGGTGTGCACGCCCTTGAAGATTCGGCCAAGAGCAAACCACACAATGAGGAGCCCGACTATCCATACCCACTTGCGGCGCAAGAAGTCAGGAACGTGAGTGTCAATCCACGCCTTCATGCGTTCAGTTCCTCATTTACATCCTCCGCAAAAACGGTGAGCAGCTCGTCGCGCCCAACACAGCCAATTATTTGCCCGTTCTTCACAATGGAAATTGGATCAGGGTCGCTCATTACTCGGTGCATGATGGATCTGACGATTGCATCGTGTGGAATTGGCTGCGAGGCACTTACATGGCCATCAGTGATGGGTACGGCGATGTCAGCAACACGTAAGACGTGTGACTTGGGAATATCGTTGGTGAAGTCAGCGACATAGTCATCGGCTGGATTGAGAACCAATTCCGTGGGAGTGCCGACCTGAACGATCGCGCCGTCGCGCATGATTGCGATGCGGTCACCGATTCGCATGGCCTCTGCGAGGTCGTGGGTAATGAACACCATCGTCTTGTTGAGATCGTCATGTAAGCGGACAATTTCGTTTTGCATGTCTCTGCGGATCAAAGGATCGAGCGCACTGAATGGTTCATCAAGAAACATGACCTCTGGGTCAACGGCGAGTGCTCGTGCCAAGCCAACGCGCTGTTGCATGCCACCGGAAAGTTGCTCAGGATAGTGGTTTGCATAGCCCGTCAAGCCAACGAGTTCAATAACCTCATTGGCTCGGGCATGGCGCTTGTTTTTCTTGACACCGTTAACTTCAAGTGAGTAGGCGATGTTATCAATGATTGAACGGTGAGGGAGGAGGCCGAAATGTTGAAACACCATGGAGAACTTGGTGCGTCGAAGTTCTCGTAGGCGCGCCTTGGAGGCAGCGAGAATGTCTTCACCCTCAATGAATACTTCACCGGAAGTCGGTTCAATCAGGCGAGTGAGGCAACGGACCAGGGTGGATTTTCCGGAGCCAGAAAGGCCCATGACGACGAAAACCTCACCGTCTGCGACATCGAAAGAAACGTTATTGACAGCGGCAACGCAGCCGGTCTTTTCCAAGAGTTCGGGGCGACTCAATTTCGCATCGGGTGTTCCAACAATTGCATTGGGAGTCGGACCGAATACCTTCCACAGGTTTCGGACCGAGATAGCAGGATCGCTCGTTGTCATGATTGCTCCTTAGGCGCCAAACCAGCAGCTGGGTGCTGGACTTGTGTTGTGGTAGACGTGTTTGGCCTCGAGGTATTCGAGTAAGCCATTTGGCCCCAGTTCACGGCCAATTCCTGACTGTTTGAAGCCACCCCATTCAGCTTGTGGCACATAGGGGTGAAAGTCGTTGATCCAGATTGTTCCGTGACGCAAGCCATTAGCCACTCGTTGTGACTTGCCTGCATCCTGAGTCCAGACCGCGCCGGCCAGACCGTAGTAGGTGTCATTCGCCAGCGCTATGGCCTGCTCTTCAGTTGTGAAAGTTTCAATGGTCACAACAGGACCAAATGATTCATCCTGCACACACGACATTTGAGTTGTGCAGTTAGCGAGAATTGTTGGCGGGTAAAAATATCCCGGACTGTCGGGGATCTCTCCGCCGCATAGAAGTGTTGCGCCTTCACCGACACCTTTTTCCACGAACGCATGCACCTTATTACGGTGCACCTCGCTGATCAAAGCCCCGGTTTCAGCTGACTCATCGAAAGGTCCACCAATGCGAATCTTCTTGGCACGCTCAACGAATTCTTGGAGGAATGAATCATGAATTGATTCCTCAATAAGTAAACGAGAGCCTGCTGAACAAACTTGACCCGAATGCAAGAAAATGGCAGTCAGCGCATTATCAAGAGCCGCTTCTAAGTCTGCGTCGGCGAAAATAATGTTGGGATTCTTGCCGCCAAGCTCTAATGCGACTTTTTTGACAGTTGCAGCCGCACTGGCCATGACTCGTTTACCAGTTTCCAACCCACCGGTGAAGGAAACCATGTCCACCTTGGGGCTGCCGGTCAGAGTCTCACCAATGCTGGTACCTGCGCCGAGCACCAAGTTCCCAACACCTGAGGGCAGGCCGGCATCGACCAACGCCTGCATGAACATGATGGAAGTGCTTGGAGTGAGTTCACTTGGCTTGAGCACAAAGGTGCAGCCCGCGGCAATTGCTGGTGCGACTTTCCAGACTGCTTGTAGCAAGGGGTAATTCCACGGGGTGATGAGAACGGCGACACCAACGGGTTCGTATTGAACGCGAGATTGAATGTGTGAATCACCCGTGTCAACCGAGCGGCCAGAGAAGGTGGGGCCAAGCTGTGCAAAGTAGCGGATACAACGAATTGAGTCCGCGATGTCGTATCGGGCCTCAACAATTCGCTTGCCAGTATCCATCGATTCGGCATGGGCAAATTCTTCAAGGCGTTCTTCGATGAGATCGGCGGTTCGCTCCAGGATTACGCCGCGCTCAATAACAGAAACTTGGGTCCACCAGCCAGAATCAAATGCGGAGCGGGCTGCGTCAATTGCGCCATGGGCATCGGCAGGGCCAGCTTCATCGACTTTTTTGACCAATGTGCCGTCGGCTGGGCAGAGGATTTCACGTTCTGCACCATCGCGGGCTGCAATCCAGGCCCCGTTGATATGCAGATCATTCACGTGCCCGGCTCACTTTCTGTTTTTCGAGCACTATGACTCGACTCGGTTGATGATTATGTCAATTTTTGATGCCGATAAAAGGCAATTTCCTCAGATGGGAGGGGATTGTTACCTTTAATGAGATCTGCTGCTTTTTCTGCGATCATCATGGTGGGGGCGTAAATATTTGCGTTGGTCACAACAGGCATCACACTGGCGTCAACCACGCGAACTCCCTCGATGCCATGCACTTTGAGTGAGTCGGGATGCACGACTGACATGTCATCGAGTCCCATTTTGCAGGTGCATGAAGGGTGGTAGGCGGTTTCACCGTCTTCCCTGACCCATTTGAGGATTTCTTCATCGGTGGACACGCTCGGCCCAGGTGAAATTTCACCATCCGAATATGGATCAAACGCTGACTGGCCCAAAATATTGCGGGCCACGTGAACAGCTTCAATCCACTCACGTTTGTCTTCATCCGTGGAGAGGTAATTGAACAGTATGGCGGGTGCTTGGGTCGGGTCATCGCTCTTGATCTTGACGCTGCCACGTGCATTGGAATACATGGGGCCGATATGGACCTGGTAGCCGTGGCCACCTTCGGGTGCGGTTCCGTCATAGCGCACGGCAATGGGTAGGAAGTGGAACATCAGATTGGGGTAGTCGACATCCTCATTGCTGCGCGCGAATCCGCCGCCCTCGAAGTGATTCGAGGCGCCGGGACCTTTGCGCAGGAACAACCACGCGGCACCGATAAAAGGTCTGCGCCAGAACGCTAAATTGGGATTGAGTGAGACCGGTTGCTTGCATGCGTGTTGAACATAAACTTCAAGATGATCCTGCAAATTCTCACCGACACCTGGAAGGTGATGAACCGTCTCCACCCCGACACTGTTGAGGTGCTCACTGTTTCCTACCCCCGAAAGCTGCAGCAATTGCGGTGAGTTGATGGCTCCGCCACACAGAATTACTTCTTCGCAGTCGAAGGCGACTTTTTTCTTGCCTTTGACAAGGGCATCAACACCGACTGCTTTCTTGCCCTCGAAACGAATTTTCGTGGCGAGGGTGCGCGTTTTCACCGTTAAGTTATTTCGATGCATCACAGGATGGAGATAAGCGCCAGCAGCGGAGAGACGACGCCCCTTGCGCACGCTGCCGTCAAATGGCGCGAAACCCTCTTGCTGGAAACCGTTGACATCCTCGGTGAGTGGATAACCGGCTTGCTGTGCGGCAGAAAAGAAAGCCCCAAACAAGGGATTCTTCACCTTGCCTTTGTTGACTTCCAGTG
>JBDQMZ010000077.1:0-4809 GCA_040261955.1 Candidatus Nanopelagicales bacterium | reverse complement strand
CTTGAAATTGAGTCCGGCGGTTACCACGTGTGGTCGAGTGATGACTGTGGGGCAAATAAGAAGACAAAGGTTGTCACACTCGAACCGGGTGACAAAGTGGCCTCGACCATCACTTGGAGCGGTCAGCTCAGTCAAAAGGGTTGTCCCGATATTTCCAAGTCGGCAAAGGCGGGACGTTACGTGGTCATTGGCCGCAATCTCGATGTGACCAGTGATCCCACACCCTTCGCTTTAACCAGCAAGAAATAGGGCGTCACCGAAGGCCCAGGCCCGTTCGCAGGTCAACACGATCAAATCCTTATGCGCTTTGTTCGCGTATTTCGCGAGCACTGCGGTTGGTGTGCGGGAATTTTCACCCTTTGCGCGTCAAATGTCGGTTTCGTGCCGTGACAATCCCGCACACTAACCACAGTTGCGCTGAACAGAAGCAGAACAGATAGAGCCACGGAGGAATCCGCCAGCGCAATAGCTAGGAAATCGGGCGCGCTGGGAAATTGGGCGCAGTTAGAAGTCCGGTTTTGTGGTGGGTGCTTGCGATGCCCGACCGACCGCCGCAATGGCCTCGGCGATGTTGGATACCGGGTGGGTCGTTATTCCAGAAACGCTGATGTTGGATCCCGCTGGAATGATTGCATCGGTGAAACCGAGACGGGCAGCTTCACCCAATCGGCGTTCGAGCCCGGTCACTCGGCGAATGTCGCCAGCAAGTCCCAATTCACCGATCGCCACTAGACCGCTGGGGAGTGGAACATCCTTGACGCTGCTGACAATTGCTAGCGCTGTTGCCAGGTCTGTTGCAGGTTCGAGTAGTCGCATGCCGCCAACGGTTGCAACAAAACAATCCGCGGTTGAGAGTTTGAGGTTGGCACGACGTTCAAGGATTCCCAGCATCATGGCGGTGCGGGATGAATCAAGGCCACTGGTAACTCGTCGCGGTTGCGGGGCACTTGATGGTGCGATGAGTGCCTGCACTTCAGCAACAAGTGGTCGCTTTCCTTCAACGGTGATGGTGACGCAGGTACCCGCTGCAGGTGTGCTTCGATCTCCCAGGAAAAGTCCGCTGGGATCAGGTAATCCGTGAATGCCATCCTCGGATAATTCAAAGCAGCCGATTTCATCCGCTGGTCCGTAGCGGTTCTTGACCGCGCGCACGAGCCGGAGCGGACCATGACGATCGCCTTCAAATTGGAGAACAACGTCGACCAGGTGCTCTAGTGATCGTGGACCCGCGACGTTGCCATCCTTGGTGACATGCCCCACGAGAACCGTGGTCATGTTGCGTGCCTTTGCAGTTGCGATGAGTGTCGAGGCAACTTCTTTGACTTGGGTGACACCGCCACCGACACCATCAATGTCGCTGCTTTGAATTGTTTGGACGGAGTCAACGATCAACAGGGAAGGATTTGACTCTTCAACATGACCGAGTGCTGCACCAAGATCTGTCTCAGCGGCCAGAAGCAAAGTGTCGCTCAAAGCATCAATGCGCTCTGCACGCAGTCGGACTTGGGCGGCGGATTCCTCACCTGTGATGTAGAGGACCGTGTTTCCCTGGTTGGCCCACTTGGCGGCGACCGTCAGCAGGAGGGTTGATTTACCCACACCGGGTTCACCCGCCAGCAGCAGAACTGCTCCGGGAACAAAGCCACCCCCGAGAGCGCGATCAAACTCGCTGATTCCGGTGCTACTGGATTGGGCCTGGGTGACGTCAATGGCGGTAATTGCAGTGGCGGGGGTCGATGACCTGCGGGCTTGAGTGGTGCCCTTGGCTGCCCCGACTTCCTCGACGCTGCCCCATGCCTGGCATTCACCACAGCGGCCGGCCCATTTGGGGCTGGACCAGCCACATTCAACACATCTATATAGAGGTGCTTTTGCGGCGGCTTTTGCCATGGGGAGCCTCTCGGTTCTGTGGAGCGTCAGTTCACGTGTGGGTCCGCCGGGTGAACGGACAACGCAATTCTGGCAGCATCCTCTGACTTTTTACCCCGCTGATTGAATGCTGTGAGTAATTCTTCCCGCTGAGTGCACAGTTTGACCAATTCCAAGTAAGCGGCCTCACCGATCAGAGCGGTGATTTCATCCTTGGAGTTGATGTAAACCGGTTCACTTGCGGTGTGGGCCTCTGTGTTCCCGGTGCAGTACCAGTCGAAATCGTGGCCACCTTGACCCCACCCTCGACGGTCATATTCGCCGAGGACCACAACGAGGCGTTCGCGACCATCTTCATGCTCAAGGTTTTCATAACTGCGACGAAGTGGCAGTTGCCAGCACACCTCGGGCTTTGTCTCAACGAACGAGACGCCCTCTTGCTCGGCCAGGTGATGCAGGGCGCAACCGTAACCACCTTCAAAGTCAACTGAATTATGAAAAATACATGCGTTGTTGATGACCCTAGTTTTTTCAGCGCCATCCTCGCTTTCGATCCAACCCTTTTTGCCCTGACCGAGTTCGTAGTTTTCCCACAATTCAGGTGTTAATTTCTTGACCCAGGTGCGAACGCGCTTTTGGTCCTTTTTTTCTGAGAAGTGAGCGCCGTGAACACAGCACCCAGCATCAGGACGCGAGGCGTCAATGCCTTTACACCCTCGACCGAAAATGCAGTTGTATTTGGAGGTGAGCCACGTGAGGTCACAACGGATCAATTGGTCGTTGTCTGCTGGGTCAACAAATTCAACCCACTGGCGAGGGAAATCAAGGGGAACTTCAGGCACTAGGTGAGCCTAGGTCAAGAAAATGTTGGGCAAAGCAGCGGTGTCGGTCTTCGCTGGTTCGCATCGAGTAGCGTGAGCCCGTGCGATTGGGAGTGTTAGACATCGGTTCGAACACAATTCACTCACTAGTGGTCGATGCCCATCACGGTGCTGCGCCCATTCCTGCACGTAAATTCAAAAAAGAACTCAGACTTGCTCAGCACGCGGATGGGCAGGGTCGCATTTCCCAGCCTGCAATTGATTCGCTTGTTGAGTTCATTCAGCAAAGCCAGCAAATCTCCGAGGACCTAGGCGTCGAAAGAACAATTGCTTTTGCTACATCTGCAATTCGTGATGCCCCCAACAGAGATTCCTTGGTCACCGAAATTGAGCAGCGTACGGGTATTCATGTCGACCTCTTGAGTGGTGAGACCGAAGCCGAGCTCACCTTCCTTGCTGCCCGCAGGTGGGTGGGATGGTCGGCCGGCAGGTTGATGTTGCTCGACATTGGTGGTGGTTCCCTTGAAATCGCTATCGGAGACGACGAAGAACCGGATATAGCCGTATCGGTCCCGATTGGTGCTGGTGTCATGACCCGGCAGTTCATCAAGTCCGATCCTGCAGAGCCAGATGACATTCGCGCCTTGCGCAAACATGTCCGAGCACAGATTGCCTCGGTTGCCGGCTCTGTGCTCAAGGGAGCATCCCCTCGAGTGGTGGTGGCGACGTCCAAGACATTCAAACAACTGGCCCGAATTGCGGGTGCAGCCGAGTCCGGTGCGGGGATCTACATTGATCGTCAGCTATCACGCGAGGACCTGACGGCGATTGTCGGCGAGTTGACCCCAATGACCGATTCCGAGCGACGAAAGATTTCCGGGGTGTCGGTGGGCAGGTCACCTCAGATGTTGGCCGGGGCGCTTGTTGCGCAGGCTGCCCTTGACCTGCTTAATGTCGATACAGTGCATATTGGACCCTGGGCGTTGCGCGAGGGAGTAATTCTTCGCACACTAGATTCCATGTAGCGAGGGAATCTTCCTTATTAGGAATGTGAATTGGGCGAAGCAGAATTGAGGGGAGTCGATGGTGGAAACACAACCATCTAGCGCGGTTGGCGCACTCTCTGGTTTGACGGCGGCCCAGGTTGCTGAGCGCGTTGCTCGAGGCGAAGTCAACATTGCGCCTGACCCAAACAGCCGAAGCCTTTCCAGCATTATCAAGTCCAATACGTTGACGTGGTTTAACTTTCTTATTGGTTCCATGTGGATTGTCATGTTGATTGTGGCGCCTTGGCAAGACTCATTATTTGGATTCGTGATCGTGGCAAACACGTTAATCGGAACAACCCAGGAATATCGCGCCTCGCGCACTCTGGCCAAGCTCGCAGTTCTCGGTGAAGCAAAGCCAGTCGTGCGCCGTGAAGGCGTTGACGTCGAAGTGGCATCAAAGGATGTAGTCCTGGGTGACCTCGTGACATTGCGCACGGGTGATCAACTCGTTGTTGACGGCGTGATAGCTCAATCACAGGGACTTGAAATCGACGAGAGCCTGCTCACCGGTGAAGCAGATCCGGTGGAAAAAAATATTGATGACACTGCAATGAGTGGCTCATTTGTTGTTGCGGGATCAGGTTATTACACCGCGACACGCGTGGGGCGAGATTCCTTCGCCGCGGGGTTGACCGAGCAAGCCACCAAATTTCAAACAACGGACTCTGAATTGCGTGATGCAATCAACAGGTTCATTCGTTACGTCTCCTACTTCCTTCTACCTGTTGGACTCCTGCTTCTCGCGTCACAACTCTTCAGAGCAAAGCTCCCACTTGACGAGGCGATCCGGGGGACCATCGCGGGCGTTGTCACCATGGTGCCTGAAGGGCTGGTGCTGTTGACGTCGATTGCCATGGCAGTTGCTGTGATTGATTTGGCGCGCAAAAGAGTGCTGGTGCAAGACATGCCTGCCGTTGAAGTGCTGGCGCGCGTTGACACAGTGTGCGCTGACAAAACGGGAACCTTGACCGAACCGGGCATGGCCGTTCAAGAGATCGTCGAACTTGGTGGAGCTGACAGATCAGCAGTGCAAACTCGCGAGGCGCTGGGCGCATTAGCCGCCATTGAAG
>JBDQMZ010000076.1:0-7387 GCA_040261955.1 Candidatus Nanopelagicales bacterium | reverse complement strand
TCCAAGAGGTGAGCATTGGCAATTACGTTTTGGCAGGTGGAGAAGCGGCAGCACTTGTCATGGTGGAAACAGTTGCTCGGCTTATTCCGGGGGTCCTGGGTAATCCGGAGAGCGCGCCAGATGACACCTTCTCGCGTGCTGATGGTCTACTCGAAGGCTCCGTCTACACCAAGCCACCGACCTGGCGTGATCTTGAGGTCCCTCCCGTGCTGCTCAGTGGAAATCATCAGGCGATAGATCAATGGCGAGTGGCATCTGCTGAAGAGAAAACACGGAATCTCAGGCCCGATCTGCTGCCGTGAGCGTGGTTGTGGCAGACTACGCAGGCTCGGGAATCGGAGATCTGCCATAGGGGACCCGAAACTGCCAGAGCGAACAGTACGAGCGGTGCGAACCGCTCGTCACGCTGAAAACAACCCATAACCGTGGGCGACCTATGGCGCTTGCAGGAAGAAGTAATAATGAAGAAGCTCGACGCAGTAGATCAAAGTTCATTCCGCACCGACATTCCTGCCTTTCGCGCCGGCGACAATCTAAAGGTCTACGTCAAGGTCGTTGAAGGCAACAAGACCCGTGTCCAGATGTTCCAGGGTGTCGTCATCGGGCGTCACGGCTCGGGAATCGGCGAGACCTTTACAGTCCGCAAAGTGTCCTACGGTGTTGGCGTCGAGCGTAAATTCCCGCTGCACACCCCAATCATTGAGAAAATAGAAGTTGCAAGTCGCGGAGATGTTCGCCGCGCGAAGCTCTACTACCTCAGGGATCTGCGTGGCAAGAAGGCGAAGATTCGCGAGTTGCGCGAAACTCCAAAGTCTGACAGCTAAGACTCTTTTCTGCTTTGTTGCAGAGTTGGTGCTTGAGCCATGAAATTTGTTCTATGGCTCGGTATTGCGATCGCTGGCCTGTGGCTGGTAACCCAATTTGTGGTTCAACCATTCTCCATTCCCAGTGACTCAATGGAGCCGGGCTTGGAAATCGGTGATCGAATCGCAGTGAACAAAATGGCCTATCTCTTTGCGCCCGTGGAAAGAGGAGACATAGTTGTCTTTAACGGCCAAGACTCGTTTTCCTCAGGTGATAAGGACTACGTCAAGCGGGTCATAGGTGTCGGCGGCGATCGTGTCGTCTGCTGCGATGAAGCAGGTCTCATAACTGTTAATGGTGACTCTGTGAACGAGGGCGCGTATCTCGATTCGAATATGGAACCCAGCGGTGTGACCTTCGATGTTGAAGTTCCTCAAGGAAAGTTGTGGCTGATGGGGGACAATCGAGCAAATTCTGCTGACTCACGCTCTCACCTCGGGGATCCCGGTGGTGGATTCGTCACGCAGTCTAAGGTTGAGGGCAAAGCGATGGCTGTTATTTGGCCACCGCAACGAATTAAGATTCTCCATTAACCGACTTGGTTTGTGAGTTGAACATCCATTGATACGAGAGTGAGCAGTTAGTGGCCATCCCTGCCCGCGAGACTCCTGAGAATTCTTCAAACGTGGAATCTTCATCAGCAGCTACCAAGAAGCGTGGCAACTCATTCCTGCGCAGCGTCCTCGAGTTTGTCATCATCATTGTCATCGCTCTCGGAATCGCTACCTTCATGAGAGCATTCCTCATCCAACCCTTTTATGTCCCTAGCGGCTCTATGGAACAAACCCTCCAAATCAACGACCGCGTCGTTGCCTCAAAAATCACAACAAGCATTTCAGGCGTGAACCGTGGAGAGATCATGGTGTTTAAAGATCCAGGCGGGTGGCTTCCAGAGTTCGACAACTCGAAGGAGGGACTGAGTGGCGCTCTCTCCCAGGCCTTAACCTTCATTGGCTTGCTCCCCAGTGACTCCGGAGACGACCTGGTCAAGCGCGTCATCGGTATTGAAGGTGATCGCGTTGCCTGCTGCAATGAGGCAGGTCAGATTGTTCTGAATGGTGTGGGGCTTGATGAGACCGCATATATCAACGGGCCAACTGACCAGGTTCTCTTCGATGTCACGGTACCCAAAGGCGGCATGTTCATGATGGGCGATAACCGCGGGAATTCTGCAGACAGTCGATTCCACTTGGACCAAAATGATGGTGCTGTCCCGACAAACAACGCGGTCGGCAGGGTCGTTCTAGTTGTTTGGCCTTTCGACAGATTAAGCACCGAGCCAATCCCTGAGATATTTGGCAACCCTGCAATCGCTGCGGGCAACGCTTACGGCAAGTAGTTGGGTGTCGATCAAGCGGTGAGTTGCTTGTGAACTCTCCAAGTCTTGAGCCCGATTTGCAATTTGAGTCAACGCTGTTGGCTCGTGACGTTGAATATCTTGCTTGTCTCGATGAAGTAGGTCGGGGTGCCTTAGCGGGACCCGTTGCCCTCGGGGCGGTGTTAATTTCTCGCGATGTTGGCCAGATTCCTGCAGGATTGCGTGACAGCAAACTTCTCACGGCAAAATCCCGCAATGATCTGTTGCCTAAAATCCAGAGCTGGGTCTTGAGCCAGGCAGTGGGCTTTGCTTCAGCCGCAGAAATCGATGACCTTGGAATTATCGGAGCGATGCGCGTGGCTGGAGTGCGGGCCCTTGAACAATTGAGCCCCCTTCCTGACCTGATTCTGTTGGATGGAAATCATGATTATTTGTCATCAGGTGGGGTGAAACGCGAAGTAACGCTTTTCGATGTTCCTGACCTAGAAGGGATACCTCCTGTTGTAACCAAAGTCAAAGCCGACATGACATGCGCTGGCGTGGCTGCCGCTAGCGTTGTGGCTAAATGTGCACGCGATGCGCTGATGATCGAACTCGCCTCCAAGCTTCCGGGATATTCATTTGAAAAGAACAAGGGGTATTCATCGGCTGACCACATTCAGGGAATGCGTGCCCATGGACTGAGCGAAGTGCACCGTCACTCGTGGAAGATGCCCGTTTAATCAGGCACGTGGATATCCACAGTCATTGGATTGGGGGTTTTGTTCCCCGTTGCGTTCCATCATTCTGAGTGCATGAAACCAAAGGATGCATTGGGCAAATATGGTGAAGAATTAGCGGCTCGCCATTTGATGGTGAAAGGTTTTGTAATTCTTGAAAGAAACTGGCGGTGCGATCTGGGCGAGATCGACCTCGTGGCACGGGAGGCATCGGATCTGGTCGTCTGTGAAGTAAAGACTCGAAGGTCAGATGCTTTTGGTACGCCCGTGGAAGCCGTTAGCGCCCGAAAGGTACGCCGCATGCGCACATTGGCCCTGAGATGGCTGGATGAAAGAAACGTGAATCCGCGCGATATTCGCTTTGACGTGGTGGGAATTGTCCAGCCACTTGTTGGACCTCCGCAAATCACGCATTTGCGGGGGGTGTGAGGTGACCCTCGCCCGTTCTTTTGGAGCCGTCATTTCAGGTGTTGCGGGTCAAATTGTCACGGTGGAAGTTGATCACTCGAGAGGTCTCCCCGGCGTTGGCATGGTTGGACTGCCTGACTTGTCGGTCAGCGAAGCACGACACAGGGTGAGGACCGCGCTCTTAAATCAAGGACTTACCTGGCCGCGCGGACGGGTGACAATAAGTCTCTCGCCGGCTGAGGTGCGCAAACAGGGTGCGGGTCTCGATTTGGCAATTGCGGCAGGAGTCCTTGGCGCGACCGCGCAGTTGAGCGAAAGGGCGCTGAGAGAAACGGTCTTTGTTGGAGAGTTAGGCCTTGATGGGAGCATCCGAAAAACTTCGGCTGCATTACCTTGCACCGTGGCAGCATCCGAGGAGGGTTTTGCCAGGGTCGTTGTGCCATTTTCTGATATCGCCCAATGCTTGATGGTCCCCGGTATTGAGGTGGTTTCCTATACCAGCATCACCCACCTGATTGCCGGGCTGGATTCAGGGGCGTCGCCACTTGCACCGCCAGCGCGAGCAAGCGCTAATAGAGCACCCTTCCCGGATCTGAGTGATGTCCTTGGGCACTCGGAGGCGAGAGCGGCTTTGGAGATCGCAGCTGTGGGCGGGCACAACATTCTTATGGTCGGAGCCCCTGGAGTTGGCAAAACTCTGTTGGCAGAGCGCTTACCAGGCATTCTGCCGAGGCTGACACCCGAACAATCTCTTGAAGTTACGTCCATCCACTCCGTTGCAGGTGCCTTTTCAGGTACAACTTTTGATTCCCCGCCACTTGACCACCCACCATTTATTGCCCCGCATCACTCATCGAGCCTGGCGGCACTTGTGGGCAGCGTCAGTGGGAGTCGGGTGCAGCCTGGCGCGCTCACGCTGGCTCATCGGGGTGTGCTTTTCCTCGATGAAGCCCCCGAATTTCCCAGGAATGCGATGGAATCATTGCGGCAACCCCTCGAGTCGGGAGTTCTGAGATTGAGCCGATCGACATGGAGTGGTGCGCTGCCCGCTGACTTTCAGCTGGTCATGGCGATGAACCCGTGTCCGTGCGGACACGCACTACCGGGCTCGGGTTCTCGCTGTGATTGTTCATCCTTGGCCAAGCGCAACTACGCGCAGCGCATCTCGGGGCCTCTCAGGGATCGAATCGACATCACGCTGGCCATGCCTGTTATCAAGTCCAAAGCGATAGGAGACTCCACCTCGGTTACGGCCGCACGAGTCAACGAGGCGCGCGAACGAGCCAGCCACCGTTTTCGAGATAATGAGTGGGAAGTCAATGCCCGCATCCCACCACACGCACTACAGAAAACTTTTACACCTGCATTGCCCGCACAGGAACTTCTCGATCAGTTCCAGCGGAAGTTAGGCGGGTTGCGCGGAGCGCATCGCGCCTTGCGAGTGGCTTGGAGCATCGCTGACCTAGCGGGTAAGTCTCGACCAGACAGGGACGACATGGCGTGGGCACTGCACCTGCGTGCATCAGAATGGTCCAAAACAGCGTGAATCAAATCGTGTCGGATGCTTACTTGACTCTCGCTCACTGGTGTGAACCCGCGGATCCGAGAATCGTCGCTGCACTGGAACGCTGGGAACCACCAACTGTTGTAGAGCGCATTAAAAATGGGAAAATTGAGAGAAATATCCGGCCGGAAACCGCGAAAAAAATTGCACAATTCTCACTTCAACGCGAACGCGACTATGCACACTCCATTGGAGCTTCGATTGTCACACGTGGCGAATCAGGGTGGCCAACGCAACTGGAGGATCTCAAGGGACAAGAACCCTTTGCGCTGTGGTCATTGGGCAATGCTGACTTTCGGCTCATGGCTGCACGGTCCATCGCCATCGTGGGGACTCGAAACTGCACGCCGTACGGGCGTCAGATAGCACGGGACTGGGCTGCAGAATTCGGTCAAGCGGGTGTAACAGTTGTTTCAGGGGGAGCCCTTGGAATTGACGTCGCCGCCCATCAAGGTGCATTAGACGTTGAAGCCCCAACAATTTGCGTACTTGCGGGCGGTGTCGAATCTCGCTATCCCAAGGCCAATGAGTCCATTTTCGGGCAGATCCTTGATTCCGGGGTGCTCATTAGTGAGTCACCTCCTCGTGAGTCGCCTCGACGCCAACGTTTCATCACGCGAAATCGCATCATCGCTGCATTAAGCAAGGCCACAGTAATCGTGGAGGCCGCGGAACGAAGTGGTACGGAATCCACTGCGAATCGTGCCCATGAAATGAATCGCTTGGTGTTTGGTGTACCCGGTTCAGTGCATTCATCCGCATCAATGGGCGTACATGAGCTGATCCGGCAACGGACAGCATCAATCGTCCAATCTCCCGACGATGTACTTGATTTAATCGATGTGCGAAAGCGAGATGATGAGCAGTTAGCGGGGAAAACAAAAGGTACTTCCGTTCCTGAGAGTTTTGACTGGCGTTCGCTGAAACAGCGCGAATTGGATGTGTGGGAGTCCATGCCCATTCGCGGGGCACTACTTGTTGCAGATCTTGTTGATAGTTCAGGACGAAGCATGTCAGCCGTCCTTGGGGCACTCGCGGAACTGGAATTGATGGGACTTGTTGCACGGGACGGATTATTCTGGAAACGCCTCTAAGGACCGGAGGAATTCTGGTGCCAATCTGGGCTAAATATTGCGCGGCTCCTTCCAATTCGCCCATGGGACCGACACGATAGGAACATGCGGGAATTTTCGCCAACCATCGAAAACGAGATCTCAGGATTCCGTTCCTATATTCGCGATGAAAAGAAACGTAGCGAACACACGGTTGCCGCATATGAATCTGACGTGCGGAGCATTTTTGCTTTCAATGAAGACGCAGCGACCGTCAAAGATTTAACTTTGATGAGCCTGCGGGCTTGGTTGGCTGACCTGAATTACAAAGGGCAGGCTAAGGCGAGCATCGCACGCAAGGCCGCCGCTGCGCGTTCATTTACTGCGTGGGCAAAACGTCGGGGAATTATTGAATCTGATCCAGGTGTTCGCCTCGTGAGTCCAAGTGTGTCTAAAACCTTGCCGCAGATTATGAGTATGGAGCAGGCCGAGAGAGTGGTGACTCATCGGTCTGAGGATTCTAGTCCCGCGCATGTTCGCGATTTGGCCATACTTGAATTGCTCTACGCAACGGGAATAAGGGTGGCAGAACTGTGCGGGGCTGATGTCGATGATCTCGACCGCCAGCGCAATGTGCTTCGCGTGATGGGCAAAGGTCAAAAGGAGCGCATGGTGCCATTTGGTTTACCTGCAGCGAAAGCTCTAACAAATTGGCTAGATGTGAGAAACAAACTGGCGCGAAATTCAACCGCCCTATTCGTGGGAACGCGCGGTTCGCGAATCGACAGCAGGATGGTCCGATCCATTGTTAACCGCGCTACTCGTGAGGTCACGGGGCAAAGCATGTCCCCGCATGCCTTGCGACACACTGCCGCAACACATGTGCTTGAAGGTGGAGCCGACATGCGGGTCGTTCAAGAACTGCTCGGGCATGCATCCATGGCAACAACTCAACGGTACACACACGTCAGTGTGGAGCGTCTGCGAAAAACTTTTGAACTTGCCCACCCACGTGCAGCCTCGGATTCTGAGGGCTCATAAATCTTTTTGACTGCACATTTTCGGAACCCTGATCTTTTGTTGGCAAGAGCACAGAAGTCCTTCTCCAGAGCATTTCAGGGTTCATGTAATTTGAAACGCCATATTTGAGACCAACGTGTAGGCAGATATCGGCACAATGACTTGATTGAGTGCCCGGTGACGTTTTCCCGATCAGTTGGCCCGCACCGACCTTCTCACCAATTGTGAGGGAAGACTTCACGGGTTCATAGGTAGTCCTTATTTCTGAAGCACTGATTCGGGGGTGAATGCCGTGTGAGATAGAGATCACTGGCTTGCCCGCGATGAGGCCCGCGAATGCAACCACCCCTTGACCAATCGCATAAACAGGAGTCCCTGTCGGGGCCAAGAAGTCAATCCCACGATGGCCACTGGCAAATTGCGTCACAGGGGGATCAAACGG
>JBDQMZ010000075.1:0-3587 GCA_040261955.1 Candidatus Nanopelagicales bacterium | reverse complement strand
GTCGGAACGTTTCGACGTGGACAAATTGCTGGTCAGTATCACTCAATTGGAGCGTGGAGATCGGTGGACGGCACTAGCACGACAGGCAATGCGAACGGATCTCTATGCGGTGATCGCGGAATTAACCAGCAAAGTAATCACCACCACAGGTGAGGGCAGTGTTTCGAGTCGAGTTCATGAATGGGAACTGTCGCGCGTCGAGGGCATCTCACGTACTCGAAGCACGCTCGATGACATTTTCAGCGTTGATGAATTGGATTTGGCCACGCTCTCCGTAGGCTTACGAGTGCTGCGCAACCTCGTGGCGCAGGCGAATTAGTGGTGGTGAAGTGATGCGCAGCGATCGGTACAGCAGGCATAGGCGCATCCCTGAGATTGGAAACATTGGTCAAGAGCGAATATCGGCGGCTTCTGTTCTCGTTGTTGGATCTGGAGGTCTGGGCTCACCCGCACTGATGTACTTGGCCGCGGCAGGTGTGGGAAAAATTGGAATTGTTGATTTTGATGTTGTTGACCTAACAAATTTGCAGCGCCAGGTTATTTTCTCTGAGGCCGCTCTCGGGTTGCCAAAAGCGCACGAGGCTGCGCGAAGAGTGCAGGAGTTGAACTCAACGGTGACCGTGGAGGCGCACGATCAACTACTATCCTCTGCCAATGCGCGTGCGATCATCGCGGGTTATGACATCGTGATTGATGCAACCGATAACTTTGCAACTCGCTATTTAATAAACGATGCCTGCGTCCTTGAAGGAATTCCTTGTGTTTGGGCTTCGATACTAAGGTTCGATGGCCAAATCTCAGTGTTTGGACTTGATCAGGGACCTTGCTACCGGTGTGTATTCCCTGAACCGCCGACACCGGGGAGCATTCCCAGTTGCAGTGATGCGGGTGTGCTCGGCGCCATGTGCGGGGTGATCGGCTCCATGCAGGCCGTTGAGGCTTTGAAGCTCATTGTGGGAGTGGGTGAACCACTTGCGGGGGTCATGGGTATCTACGACTCGCTGAGTGCGTCTCTGAGCAAGGTTCCCATCAAGAGAAACCCGCTGTGCGCAGTGTGCGGCGACCAACCGAGTGTGACCGAGTTAATCGACTACACCCTGTGGTGTGCAGCGAGCGATTTGTCACTGCGCCGAGCTGAGCTTGAAGCATTATTGGCCGAGCGTGAGGCTGGACTTATTGATTTCGCACTGATTGATATTCGTGAATCAGATGAAGTATCAGCTGGCATGATTCCAGGCGCGATTCACGTGCCGGTTGCCGAGTGGAGTGACAGTGCTGCGCGTGAATCATTCCTGGAGCGCGATGTGATCGTCTACTGCAAGTCGGGGGATCGCTCAGGGTCATTGATTCGAATGCTTACTAATTCAGGTTTCACGCGAGTGCGACATTTTCCCGGCGGTTATGTCGAGTGGTCATCAGGGGATTAGAGAGCACCTTTTTTGGTCAAATAATTGAATGCCCAGTAACCGGGGATTGTGGGTATCCAGAAAGTGAACATGCGGTAGAGCAGTACTGCTGAGACCGCTAAGCCCGCATCGAGTCCGGCGGCGGTGAGTCCTGCCGCCAAAGCAGCTTCGACGGCACCAAGTCCGCCTGGTGTCGGTGCGGCCTGACCGATTGTGGCACCCGCCAGGTACACGACTGCAACAACAGCGATGCTCAGGCTTCCACCAAATGCCTCGACGCATGCAAATAGGACCCCGACATAGGCCAGGTTCAGCAGCAGGATGCCACCGATTCCTTCGATCAGTTTGCCGGGGCGTTGAGCCACGGTCACAAGGCGTGGAATTACTTCTTTGACCAGCGGCCCAATTCGCTTAACAATCTCTCGGCGCACCGCGGGTACAGCAAGGAGCGCTAGTAGCGCAACCGCGACCGCGGCCACACCGATGACCGCCCACATGGGTGGATCAAATGTGAAGTCGGCCTGTGTTCCTGCGGCAATGCCAAATCCAAAGAGCAGCCCGATATGAGTGATGAAGGCTGCAACTTGGGCGACGCCGACACTTGCAGCGGCTAATGCGGGGTGGAGTCCTGACTTTTGCAGAAAGCGCACGTTAATTGCGATTGCGCCCAATGTTGGTGGGGATACGAGGGTTGCGAAGTCTCCAGCCACCTGCGCGAGCAGGGTACGCATGAATGAAAGCTTTTCGGGCACAAAGCCAGACAGTGACCAGGTTGCGCCGGCGTAGGTGATCAAACTGAAAATCAAGGCGGCCAACATCCACCACCAATTTGCCGTGCTGAACAAAGTGGCAAGGTCAACGGATGTCAGTTGGGAGAGCAGAACGTAACCGGCGATTGTGCCGACCACGATCATGACCAGGGTGCGAGGCTTGATTCGTTGCAATTGAATCTGTTCGGTATCGGCATCTGGGCGCATTTCAACGATTGCATCCCGCAGGGAGACGATCATTCCTTTGTGTTTGCGCAATGCTTTTCGAGTTGACGCAGAAAGAGCAACAGGTTGCAATGCAGGGAGTGCGCGCGCCAGGCCTTGGCTTCCCAGAACTTTTCGCCCCGACTCGACAGCGCGTTCAACGCTGGTGAGCATTGCTAGTGAACACAGGAGTTCTGCTAGGTCGAGTCGTTGAGCAACATCGCCGACCGCGATGGCACCCTGATCCATACCCAGCAGCCAGACCCCGCCGCTGTCTGCTCGTAATAGGTGTCGCGCCGAGAGTGCCCGGTGGCTCATTTGATGCTCATGAAGTGTGCGCAATGCACGCCAAGCCGAATCCAAGTCGTCATTGGAAATTTCGCCGGTTGCAGCGAGCCTTTCCAGGGTTTGGCCCGGTACACGTTGGTACACCAGAGCACATGAATCAGGTCCGACCTCGGTTGTGAGTAAAAGGCGCGGAATTGGGGCGCCGGCATTTTCAGCGGCATAGGCAATTAATGCCGCATGATCAACCGCGCGACGCATGTTGAAAGCACCTTTGCCGGGTTCATCGCGCAGACGCAAACTCGTCCAGATTGCATTGACCAAGCCGGCGCCTTCAAGGTCTCGGTCAAAAACTGTGACACGCAAAGTATCGCCACTGCGAGTGATTGCCTCGTATCGCCGGCCGCGTGCGGTGAGGTTGGAAAATCGAAGTTCGACAAGTGGGAAGCCGCCGCGGGAGAGCGCAGCAGCAACTTCGGTGCCTCGGGGGCGTGTGGTGCTTGTGCCCAGGGCGTACCGGGTGAGCAGACCGACCGCCCAACCGACGGACAAAGACAAACCAATTCCGGCAAGGGCGATACCGGCGCTGAGTACGGTGACAATGATCAACGAGGCAACAATCACCGCAGATATGACATTCCACGGTCTACGTCCCATGAGGCGAGCCACCGTGATGAACGCGATGATGCCACCCAAGATCGGTGCGGTCGCACCACTGGTTGAACTCGTGGAACCGGCGAGTGCAACCAATAACTGGGTGTTGTTCAGACTGCCAATTACATAGGCAATTAGAAAAAGGAGTGAAACGGCGAGGAACATGGCCACGAGCGAGTCAAAAAGTTGCCGGACTCTTTTTCGAATAATCAGGTTGATGGCGCCCGCGACGGGAAGTCCCAGGGTGCCGATACCACCGACAATATTG
>JBDQMZ010000074.1:0-12317 GCA_040261955.1 Candidatus Nanopelagicales bacterium | reverse complement strand
GATCGCAATCCTTCAGCACGGCAGTCGAGGGAATGAGCCGGAGGTGGCGCTGCTCCAACAGGATGCTGCAAACCTTCGCCGCGAGATTGGGATGTTCGCAATGATGTGGCTGCGCTCTCACCTACCTCTTGAATCCAAAGAATTGGGCATGTGGGATTCGCTCAGTGAAGCAGTACCGCAACAACAGGAATCAAGTCAGGAAGCGCCCAGCGGGCTTTGGGCGCGTCTGGGCGAGGTCCCTTTTGACGGTGATAACGTAACGGGGTCAAGCAACTCGAACTTGGATCTCGACTCCGAGGCAAGTTCGGATTGAAATGGCACGTCGACGAAAGGGTGAAATCGGTGCTTTGCGCTCAGGGTGACGACAGCGCCCGAGGGACTTGTAAGTTCTGCGGGCGCGGGGTGTGTGCAACACACCATGCCACGATGCCCTTCATTGTCACCGTATTTGGATCCGATCCACCTCGCTCGATTGTTGTGGGAGGAACTCTTTGGTGCCAGATCTGCCGACCACAACCCGAACCGATCTCGATGCCGGAGTTGGCATGAGCAGTGAAAATATTTTCAGTCGCCTCGAAGGGCAACTTGAACAGGAGCAGGGCGAGCAAGCACCCCTGACAATGTCAGACATTCTTGATCTCCCCGCCGAACAAGGTGATCTCATGCGTCAAGTTTTGCGAGCCCAAAAACCATTAACTCCCCCTGAAATTTCCCAAACCCTCGGATGGGAACAAAACGCCACGGATCGAGTTATCGGTGACCTCAGCCTGGCAGGGATGATCGAGTTAACCGATGGCTGCATCAAGGTTTGCCCCATGCAACGAAATACTCGCACCACCCCCGGTGGCATGTGGAGCATCCTGAACGACCTTTAGGGCCGCGTCGCATGGAAGCGTCATCCGACAAACCCGCGATAAGGCACGGACATTGAATGCGTTGTACGCAAAAAGAAATTCGACCCAACCCCCTTAAACGGAGTTGGGTCGAATTTACTGGCAAATCTCAGGTAACCTTTCTAGCTACAACCTGATGTGCTTCCGCAGCCTTCGCAGACGTAGCAACTACCTGCTGGACGCATCTTGATTCCGCAGGTCATGCATAGCGGTGCATCAGATGCAGTGCCGGTGATTGCCTCGAGCAGTTCTGCACTCGAATGCACCGACGTGGGCACTTCATGACTCTTTGGCGCTTCGACAGTTGCTTCGGTCTCCGCAGCTACGACATCGACATCGAGATCCGCAGCTGGTGCTGTTGCGTAACTACTTTGCACGGTCGCAGCGCGCTCATCCGCTGAGAAAATTCCCAGAGCCTCACGCTGCTCGAATGAAAGGTGATCGAGCGCCAAACGACGGAAGATGTAATCCATCATTGACTGCGAAATACGGATATCGGGATCATCGGTCATACCTGCAGGCTCAAAACGCATATTGACAAATTTATTGACAAACGCCTCGAGCGGGACGCCGTATTGCAATGCAATGCTGATGGCAATGGAGAATGCATCCATCACGCCGGCGAGCGTTGAACCTTGCTTGCCCAGTTTGAGGAACACTTCGCCGAGTTGACCGTCTTCGTAGCTACCAGCAGTCATGTAGCCCTCAGCACCAGCAACCGAGAAAGAGGTCGTCTGGCTTGGTCGTGACTTGGGAAGCCTGCGACGAACAGGCTGGCCTGCCACCGTGACCTCCTCGACGGGTGCATCTGCCTTCTTGGCTTTTGCATCGCTGAGGGGCTGCCCCACCTTGCAATTATCGCGGTAGATGGCTAGGGCCTTAATGCCCATTTTCCAACCCTCGAAGTAGATCTCAGCAACTTCCTCGACTGTTGCATCCTCTGGCATATTGACCGTCTTGCTAATTGCGCCCGAGATAAATGATTGAACAGCAGCCATCATGCGAACGTGGCCCATCGGCGTAATTGATCGAGCGCCCATTGCGGTGTCAAAGATTGGGTAATGCTCGGTCTTGAGCCCTGGAGCATCAATCACATGGCCATTTTCGCCAATGAACTCAATGATTGCTTCCACGGTTTCTTCCGTGTAACCCAACTTGCGCAATGCACGAGGAATCGTCTGGTTCACGATCTGCATGGAACCACCGCCAACAAGTTTCTTGAACTTGACCAGTGAGAAGTCAGGCTCAATACCTGTGGTGTCGCAATCCATCATGAAACCGATGGTGCCTGTTGGGGCAAGAACAGATGCTTGAGCATTGCGCCAGCCATTGGCCTCGCCCAGTGTTAAGCACTCTTCCCACATTTTGCCGGCGAGAGCCGTGACGTCACCATCAAGGCTCGTGACGCCGCGGATGTTGTCATTTGCCGCAGCATGCTTGCGCATGACGCGCTTGTGAGCATATTCATTGCGAGCATATCCATCGTATGCGCCAACAATGCCTGCCAATTCCGCACTGCGCTTGTAGGCGGTACCAGTCATGAGCGATGTGATTCCGGCAGCAAAAGCTCGCCCTGCTTCAGAGTCGTATGGCAAGCTCGTTGCCATCAGCAGTGCACCGAGGTTGGCATAGCCAATACCCAACTGGCGGTAGCGACGAGTTGTGTCACCGATGGGATCTGTTGGGAAGTCCGCGAAACAGATCGAGATATCCATCGCGGTGATGACATATTCCACTGCACGTGCGAAACGCTCCGCATCGAATGTGTCGTCATCCTTGAGGAATGTGAGCAGATTCAAACTTGCCAAGTTGCATGACGAGTTATCAAGACTCATGTATTCCGAGCATGGGTTCGAGGCATTAATCCGACCGGTCTCAGGGTTGGTGTGCCAGTCATTGATCGTGTCGTCGTACTGGATGCCAGGATCGGCGCACGCCCAAGCAGCCTCGGTCATTTTGCCAAAAAGTTCTTTGGCATCAACGGTTTCAACAACACTGCCGTCGGTGCGTCGGGTGAGACCGAATGGTTCGCCATTTTCCACTGCACGCATGAATAGATCTGAAACGCGAACCGAGTTATTCGCATTCTGGTACTGAACACTGGAAATATCAGCGCCACCGAGATCCATGTCGTAGCCCGCATCACGGAGAACGCGGATCTTGTCCTCTTCGCGCACCTTTGTCTCAATGAACTCTTCGATGTCGGGGTGGTCAACGTCGAGCACAACCATCTTGGCCGCACGGCGAGTCGCACCGCCCGACTTAATTGTTCCTGCTGATGCATCAGCCCCACGCATGAATGAAACAGGCCCGGAGGCAGTGCCACCCGAAGAACGAAGTAGTTCCTTGCTTGAACGAATCCGAGAAAGGTTCAGACCTGCACCTGACCCACCCTTGAAGATCATGCCTTCTTCTCGGTACCAGTTCAGGATGGAATCCATGGTGTCATCGACACTGAGAATGAAGCACGCACTGACCTGCTGGGGGGCGGTGGTGCCAACGTTGAACCAAACTGGCGAATTGAAAGAGAACACCTGGTGCAACAACATGTAGGTGAGTTCATGCTCAAAAATTTCGGCATCGGCATCGGTGCGGAAGTATCCATTCTCACGACCTGCTTTGGTGTAGGTGAGCACTACACGATCAATCAGTTGCTTCAAGCTGAATTCACGATTGTCGGCACCGACCGCGCCACGGAAATATTTGGTTGTGACAATCGTTGACGCATTGACACTCCAGAAGTCTGGGAATTCCACACCACGCTGCTCGAAAACAATCTCGCCCGTTTTCCAGTTGTTTTGTACAACGTCGCGACGCTCCCATGTGACACCGTCATATGGATGAACACCCTCAGTCGTGTACAGGCGCTTCATTACAAGGCCTGGGTTATTGAGTGTGTTATTGACAAAGTTCTCCTTGGTGCTGAGGACTGGTGCCTCCGGTGCCTGTGTCATGTACGTGCCTTTCTTCTTTGTGGTTGTTCCTCGTTCCCCCATTGGTTGGCGAGGATATGACTGGGAAGTGTTGTTATTCAGTTGGATCTGCGATTGAAATTGTTCGTAGAGGTTCTTGGCCAGTGGGTTCGCCCTCTGCCCGAAGGAGTGCAATCTCGGCTTCAAAATCTTCCAAGGTGTCAAAGGATCGATAAACGGAGGCGAATCGAAGGTAGGCGACTTCATCCAACTCGCGGAGTGGAGCGAGGATGGCCAGTCCAACCTCTTGGGCAGGGATTTCGCTATTTCCGCTGGCACGGAGATTGTCCTCAACGCGCTGAGCAAGTACTGCGAGATCATCATCACTCACGGGTCTCCCCTGGCACGCTTTGCGCACACCGTTGACAACTTTCATCCGATTAAAGGCTTCAAAAGCGCCCGAGCGCTTCACGATGTTCAAGGCGGCAAACTCCGCTGTTGTGAACCTGCGTCCGCAGTGGGCGCACTCACGACGGCGCCTGATGGCTAGGCCGTCCTCCACGGTACGAGAGTCAACAACGCGAGAATCGTCTTCACGGCAAAATGGACACTTCACGGCGCACTCCTCTCATTTGGACCGCTAGTCACATGCTTCACAGCAGGCACTCCAGTCACATCTGTTTCGGCACTTCGGCAATCCTGTGGATTACTTGTGGATGGTTTGCGACTAACCTGTGTGCCCATAACCACAACCTGTGGGTGGTTCACACCGGTGTTACTACTACATCTAGGGGTGTGAATCTAATGGAAAGTTCAGCCCGGCGCAACCGTTATGACTCGGCGTGTTGCTCGAATATTGAACTCGACGACCGCGTCTGTACAGATTGCCCGTAGAGATCGTTGAGGAATCTCACCGTTTCAGCAGTTCTCAGCTTGTTTCCTGAGTGTGCGTAATGGAGTGGCCCGGAGAACTTCACCCTTGACGACTTTGCAATTTTGGCCCAGGGAAGTACGTGAACACGCGGATACTTGGCCGCGATGGAGTCCAGTGTTTTGTTAAACCACGATTGTTTGGCCTTGCTAAACCGATCCCCATTCAGACCATAAGTATTGATCCACACCACATTTCGTTGTGGGCCAATGAGTTCCAGCATTTGTTTGATTCGTTGCTGGGTAATTGATTTATCAATCCAGCGCATGTCATTGGTGCCCAATGCGATCACGATGGTGTCGGGCAAACCCTTCCATTGCCGCTGATCTTTGATCTGAGCCATGCCCCAATCAAGTCTTTTCCCGCCAAAGCACCTAATGGTGGGATTCCAGCCATTGGCGCGGAGAGATTTGGTCAACATTTCGCGGGTGCTTCGCGTGTTTGAATCCCCGACGATCAACACGCGCCGACCTGCTCCCGGCCCGGTGCGCGGATCCTTGTCACTCCAGGTTGGGGCCGAACAGGCCCTGGCATCGCCGCCCGTTCGCCAGCTGGGATCCCGCTCCAAAGCATTCGCTCCCTGAACGCCCCCACAAAACAACGCCGAAATCAGGGTGAAACCCGCCAGAGTCCTAAACCACATGAAAGCACCCTAAAACACGCTCAGCGGGCGAGTCGAAGAGGTCATCCCTGTACTACGGGGACCACTATGGACTGCCCCGGGTACACGTGGTCTGCTCCAAGGTCATTGAGTTCCCTGATACGCAGGATCATTTCCCGAGGGTCAGTTTCAGGGGCAATCGACCGAGCAATGGCCCAAAGATTCTCACCTGGCTGGATAACAACCACGGCCGTTGCGCTCGCCGCTGAATCCGTTGATGCGTCAGCACTCCCACCCCCCAGCGTCATCCATGCCAGTATCAAGAGCATTGTTCCCACCAGACCAAGAACTACTCGGCCCCTGCGGGTCAGGCGAATTTGCTCGGAAGCACGCTCAGCCCGTGGGTTTGAGTCCGGAGCAGTTCGAATTGATCCTGGCTGTGTAGCGATTATGGTTGCGGTTGTGCTGTTCATGGGGAAGCCTTTCTCGAACGGGTGTTCTATCGAACGGATGTACGATTTATAGCATGGTGCGGTGACATTGTGGGCGACATTTCGAACATGTGTTTGATTCGTGTCGGAATCTCGGCTAATCTGCATAGGCATAGAGCACCAGAGGGGTCTGACATTGAGCGGCGAAATGGCTTATCAATGTCCACAGACAGCTCGTGAGCAGAAGGGCAACACCATGGCGGGCAGGATTAAAAAGGCAGATAGCGCCACTAATACCGAAGTGACAAACGAGGGGGCAACCGTCATAGACATCACCGCTGCTGCCAGAGATGCACTGACCGAACGCCAAATCGCCATCCTCGAGATGATCCGTGAGACAACGGAATCACGCGGGTACCCACCGAGTGTCCGGGAAATCGGTGAAGCCGTCGGGCTCACCAGTCCCAGCTCGGTGGCTCATCAACTCAAGAATTTGCAGCGCGCAGGCTTTTTGCGCATTGACCCTAATAGGCCGCGAGCCTTGGTGCTTTCACCCAATCAGGTCCAAGACGGTTCACTCGGTGAAACAAGCCCAGCCTCAATTGCCCGACAGAATTCCGCGGCACATGAAATGTCACGTCCAGAGGATGAAATCTCCCCGTTCACCAACGTCCCGGTACTCGGGCGCATCGCTGCGGGTGGACCAATTTTGGCCGAACAGGCGGTTGAAGCAACCTTCCCACTCCCCCGAGATTTGGTCGGTGAAGGTGAACTGTTCAGTTTGAAGGTGGTAGGTGACTCCATGGTCGACGCTGCAATATGCGATGGAGACTGGGTAGTAATCCGGCGCCAACCAACGTGTGAGAACGGTGACATCGTTGCCGCATTACTCGACGATGAAGCAACGGTAAAAACTTTCAAGCGACAAGACGGCCACGTCTGGCTCATGCCACATAACCCTGCCTATGCACCGATCCCGGGCGACAATGCTCAGATTCTTGGCAAGGTTGTCACCGTATTACGTCGCCTCTGACTCAACTCAGATACCTGAGTCACCTAAATGCTCGGCAGCGTCATCTTGATCCTGTAATCGTGCGAGCGCTGCAATCGTTGTTTCCTTACTCGTGGTGAACCACAATGGCGGCATGCTCGCTCGCAGAGCCCTGCCATAACCCGCAGTGGCAACTCGAGGATCCAGCACGCTCACGACACCGCGATCCGATGTTTGCCGAATCAATCGACCTGCGCCCTGAGCAAGCATCAGGCCGGCTCTTGTCACCATGACACTGCTGAATCCAGAGCCTCCAGCCTCATCAACGGCGCGTGATCGTGCCGACATAACCGGGTCATCCGGGCGTGGGAATGGGATTCGATCAATGATCACCTGACTGCACGAAACACCGGGTACATCCACGCCTTGCCAGAGCGAGAGCGTCCCAATCAAACTCGAATGTTCATCAGAGGCGAAACGATCGACCAACAGCCCGACAGATTCACCTTTTTTTTGAACGTGCAGCGGGGTATCGCACCGAACCCTCAGGTACTCAGCGGCACGCTCAACCGTACGCCAGCTCGAACACAAAACAAGGGTTCGTCCACCTGCTGCCTCAATGAGCTCTCCCATTTCATCCAGGGCTTCCATCGCTATTCCATCACGCGATGGGGCGGGTAAATGTGCTGCGACATAAATAATTCCCTGTCGCGGATAATCAAATGGTGAACCTACATCAACTGTTTTAGCCCGAGAATCATTATGAATTCCAAGGCTATGGGTTATGGAATCGAAGGTCCCGCTCGTGGTGAGCGTGGCACTCGTGACCACCACACTCTTCTCCTCGAACAGACGCCCGTGCAGCAGGTGCGCAACACTCAGAGGTGCACAATGCAGTGCGGGCGGTCTGCCGGCATGATCGATCCAAAGCACGCTGTCATTGACCAGTGAATTATCAGCCGAAATTATTGCACCGGCAAGGTCATAGATTTCTTCCATAGCGCCACGCGCACGTTGATTTTTGGCACTTGCCTCGGGGTCATCGGACTTGAGCGAACCTATTTCCGTCACCGCGGCGTGTGAAGCATCGCGAACAAGGGTTAACCCCAAAAGCAGTTCGCGACTCAATTCATTCAGTCGCGTCGGGCCATCACCCGGGTCGCACGTATCACGCAATGCAATGTCTAATGCACCTTGTGCGTCTGCGAGAAGGTCCACGGTCCTTTGATCAATGAGAGTGTGTACGCGCGAGGTTGCTCTCTCCACCATGGCAACGCTCAACTCACTTGTTACCGCACTTGTGGCTCTATCAACAATCTCATGGCCCTCGTCAATCACAACAACGGAATGCTCTGGCAACACAGGGATTCCTTCAATCACATCAATCGAAAGAAGTGCGTGATTGGTCACGACAATGTGAGCATCCGCAGCTGCCTCCCTGCGCTTTGCCGTGAAGCACTCTTCACCAAAAGCACATTTTGATTCGCCGATGCACTCCCGCCGCGAAACTGAAAAACTTTTCCAGACACGTGGATCAATGTCGTCACCGAAATCGTCACGATCTCCCGTTGTTGTTTCCTCCGCCCACGCCCGCACTGCCACAGCCTGAGCACCGAGGGTCCCTTTCCCTACCTCAAAGAGGACGTCATCATCTGGGTCAGGAACACTCGCGTGCAATTTTTGCAGGCACACGTAGTTGTTTCGACCCTTCAGTACGGCAAACTTCAAATCACGCTGAAAGTTCTCGCTCAATGTCTCTGCCAAAACCGGGAGGTCTTTATCCATGAGTTGTTTCTGCAGCGCAAGTGTGGCGGTCGAAACAATGACTGGATCCGATGTCGTGATTGCATGAGTAGCCGCCGGCACGAGATAGCCCAGGGACTTGCCCGTTCCTGTACCCGCTTGGATCACCCTGTGTGAGTGACTCGCAATTGCTTCACCGATTTCGGAGACCATCTCCTGTTGCCCTGCTCTCGGGCTTCCACCAACGCGGTCAATGACACTGTCCAACACCACCTGCGGATCAAGATGTTGCTCGCCCATAGAACTAAACGACTTCGCTGTGGGGTTGAGAGCGGGCAAAGCCCGCCTCAATCAGTTCCGCTTCGAGCGCTGCGGGGATCAGCCCCGTGATATTGCTCCCGAGATCATCGTGCTCAACGACAATCTGCTCTCCCGTTGCATGAATGCGTGCGACTAAATCACCATGTGAGTACGGGATCGCGGCCGAGATTGAGACCAGGTGCTGGGGCAGTCTGCTTTCGATCGCCTGAATGAGTTCAGTCAGACCCAAGCCCGATTTGGCGCTCACGACAACGGAGTCAGGAAACTCACGTTGAATGTGAGCGATTGTTATGGGATCTGCGATGTCTGCTTTATTGATCACGATGAGTTCTTGGATTTCTCCTGCGTCAATGTCATTGAGAACCTCACGCACCGCGGATATCTGGCCAAATGGGTCCTCATCTGATCCGTCAACCACGTGCAATATGAGTTCGGCATGCTGTACCTCCGTCAACGTGGAACGAAACGCTTCAACCAGGTCGTGGGGCAAATGACGCACGAACCCGACGGTGTCTGCCAACGTGAACTCACGTCCCGAACTGGTTTTGACTTTGCGCACGGTGGGATCCAAAGTGGCAAATAGTGCATCCTGTACGAGTACTCCCGCTCCAGTCATGCGGTTGAGGAGGCTCGATTTGCCCGCGTTGGTGTAACCAGCCAATGCGACCGTCGCGATTCCCGAGCGCTCGCGCGCGGTGCGCTGAACCAACTTTGTCTTGTGCAATTCCTTGAGTTGCTTGCGCAACTTGGACATCTGAGCCCTAATGCGCCTCCGATCCGTTTCAATCTTTGTCTCACCCGGACCACGGGTTCCCACACCACCGCTGGCTCCACCAGCACGTCCGCCCGCCTGACGCGACAGCGACTCACCCCAGCCGCGGAGTCTGGGCAGCAGGTATTGCATCTGCGCGAGAGAAACTTGTGCTTTGCCCTCCCGACTGCGGGCGTGCTGAGCGAAAATGTCGAGGATCAGCCAGGTGCGATCAACGACCTTGACTTTCACAATTGCTTCCAATTGTCTAAGTTGGCCAGGAGTCAGTTCGCCGTCACAGATGACAGTGTCTGCCCCCTCGGCTGCGACAATCGCGGCCAGTTCCTTGACTTTTCCGGAGCCCAAATACGTTGCCGTGTCTGGCGCGTCACGGCGCTGGATGACGCCATCAACTACCTCGGACCCAGCAGTCTCGGCCAACTGCGCCAGTTCACGCAGTGAGCGTTCGGCTTGTTCCAAGGTTCCACCGGTCCACACCCCAGCAAGCACCACCCTTTCGAGGCGCACCTGACGGTATTCAACTTCTGTGATGTCCTGGAGTTCCGTTGATAGCCCGCCGACCCGGCGCAGGCCAACTCTGGCCTCAAGTTCAAGGTCGGAATCAATGTTGAGATCTTCAGGTGAATGGGTCACAGTCTTCCCAGTCTAAGTCATCTACGTTTACTTGATTTGATGGAAATTACGCGTGTGGAGAACTAAGCGATGCCACTGGGCAACAGGACTTTGCCTCGAGCGACCAATTCGGCCGGACCTCGAAGCCACAACTGTCCATCCCGCTCGATAACCCACAACGAACCCCCTGGGACATCAACCTGCCACTCTGTGTCCAAGTTGGCTCCTGAAGTTTTCATGACCACCCAAGCCACAGCACAGGCGCCCGTGCCACATGACATGGTTTCCCCACTTCCACGCTCGACAACGCGCATTTGTACGTGTCTCTCACCCTTCACTTGCACGAACTCCACATTCACACCCTCAGGAAATGCGTCACTGGGACTGACCGTGAATTCCGTGAGGCTCATTTCGGTGAGGGAGATTCCACTAGGCAGCACCGCAACGGCATGCGGATTTGGAACGTTGACTCCGGTTGCTGCAATCAAGTCATACCCTTGGCCCGGATCAACCGTGATGTCATCGCGCTCCATGATCCTTGCTTGACCCATGGAGACGCTCACGGTGAAATCCTCATGAATCATTACCTGATGCAAGCCTGCCCTTGTGGCAATAAGGAACTCGCGACTGGACTCCAATCCGCTCGCCAGCAAATATCGAGAAAAAACCCTTGCGCCGTTGCCACACATCTCAGCAATTGAGCCATCACTATTGCGATAGTCCATGAACCAATTCGCTGCAGCCAAGTCCGCGTACTCCGGGACGCGCGAGGTTGGAACCACCCTGATGACACCGTCGCCGCCCAAACCCTTTCTCCTGTTACAGAGCCACTGAACCTGCTCGGCAGTGGGAACCCACCGAGCATCAGAGTCTTGGATCAGCACAAAATCATTGGCCGTTCCGTGTCCTTTTGTGAAAGACAGTTCAGCTAGTTTGGCCATGGCTCAACACTAGCCTCCCAATGAGAAAACTTTTTATGCTACTGCGCCTTTGCCCAAGCCTGCTTGTGAGCGAGCACGAACACGCACGCCAAAGCGCCCATGGCATAGAAGACGCCCTGAAGCCCATACACAAAGAAGTCATTGAGGAGTTCATTATCAAACCAGTCGGCCAGCGGTCTGAAAAGATTTTTGATACCCCATAGTGAAATTCCAACGGCCGTGAGAACTACCGCGACTTTTCCGATCCGCAGCGTGAGGTGTTCAATATGAGCAATAACAGCGAGCGCAATTAGTAGTGGCCCGACAACACTCAATGCACCAACCATTCGACTGTCCCTCGCTATTGGGTCACCGAGCAGCAAGAACCCAATGCCATAAATCAGCATTCCCACCGCAAGTGTGGTCAATTGAAAAAAACTCGCGTGTATTTCAGTCTCGCTCGTCTTATCGTCATGTTCAAGTCGAGTCTCCTTGCGGGCCAGAACAGCGAAGACCGCCGCCGAGCCAATGAGCCACACAACTCCCCAAGTCGAATAGGTGTATCGGATGCCTGCCTCGGTACCTCGGAGACTGAGGTTGAGAGAATAAGGAAGGTAAACAAAAGCGGCCCCGGCAATACCGACATTTATCAAGACAACCGCAAGAACTCCGAATCTGCGCACATGGTGATCCACATGATGCAGCACGGCTCCTGCGAGTGAAAGGCTTCCGAGGACCATAAGCACCCATTCGAATCGTGTGCCGGTCGGCGCCCAGGAGAACACCGACTGGGCGAGAGAAAGTAACCCAAAACCCATTGCTCCAAGCGCAATGGACAACTTGCTCACATGGATTGGTTCCGACGCGCGTTCCTGCTTTGTCATGGCCCTTGTCCAACGAGGTGTGTGCATTCCCTCCACTTTTCACTTTCACTTAATGGCTGCATTTGAATCTAATGGCGCCGAAGGTTAACATCACCCCGGTTCAACTCATGGTCTACTCGCTGAAATTGCAGCCTCGTAAAAATTGGTGGCTTCGGCCGTGACCCAATCCCAAGAATAGGCGGGTGGATGTGTCCGGTTGAACGCCTTAATGGACGCAACGCTCGACATATTTGCGGCTAGACGTATCAGAGTCTCAAAGATGTCCCGATCTGAATTGACCATGAATCCACTCACCCCCTGCTCAAT
>JBDQMZ010000073.1:0-3074 GCA_040261955.1 Candidatus Nanopelagicales bacterium | reverse complement strand
GGTAACACTGTCGCTGACGATTATTGTGTCGCCATCGACAATACGCGTCACAGTGGCCGTTTCCCAGGCGCTCACGTTGTCCCATGGCCCAGCTGCGACGGACGGCGAAATTGTCAGCACTAGGCAAGCAGAAATCAAGCCAATTGACCAGTTTCTCAATTGCCTACTTTTGCCGAATCGCCGAGTTCGCATGCGATTGGTGCGGAAAGGATTCATGTGGGGGAAGTTCTTTCTGTGTTGGGTCAGCAACAGTATTGCACGCTGACTTTTGTTCTGTCTCTATAGGATTATGTGATGTCGGAGTTGCAATGGGGAAAGAGTTGGACCCGTGAGGGCGAATCCCTTACTCGAAAAGTGGAGTGTCCAAGCTTTTTAGCAGCAATCGAATTGGTGCAGCAAGTGGCGTTGGTGGCTGAAGATTTGAACCATCATCCCGATATCGATATTCGGTGGCGGTCAGTTATTTTCATGGTCACAACTCACTCAACGGGAACTTTAACCCAGTTGGATGTGAACTTGACGCAAAGCATTGACGCACTGGTTGACGGTTAGAGAATTAGGCTTCAACCGTGGGTTCGCGAACTTATGATCTCGTGTGGGGGAGCACCCTACGTGCAACGACAATCGCTCACAAGTTTTTGCACCGATTCAGTCGAGGCAAGCTGGGACGTAAATTCCCAGGAGGCGCTCAAGTGGTGTGGATCACCACCCTTGGCCGCAAATCAGGTGAGTGGAGAAAGACCCCACTTTTGGCGGTCAAGGTTGCTGACGGTTGGGGCATTGCAGGGTCAAATGCCGGTCAAGAAAAAACCCCGGGATGGGTCTACAACGTTGAGGCTCATGATCGCGGTCACATAGAGATTGATGGTAAGGAGCAGGAAGCACAGTTCACGCCGGTATTCGGTGAACTGGCTGAGGAAATTTACTCAGGACTCACCAAACAGTGGTCGGCTTATGACATGTACCGCCGAAACATTCAACGCGAGATTCCAGTGTTCTTGGTTCGACCGTTAAACGCGAGCTAGGTGACGCAGATACTCTCCATAACCACTCTTGATAAGCGGTTCGGCGAGTTCATCGAGTTGCATTGCCGTGATCCAGCCATTGCGCCAGGCGATCTCCTCAACGCAACCAATCTTCGTTCCAGTTCGGTCTTCCATGACGCGTACAAACTCACCTGCATCTTGCAATGATCTGAATGTTCCAGTGTCGAGCCATGCGGTGCCACGCTCAAGAACTGTGACACCCAATGAACCTTGCTGGAGGTAGAAATCGTTCACCGCCGTGATTTCTAGTTCACCACGAGATGATGGCTCGATCGCTTTTGCGACGTCAACCACGGTGCTGTCATAGAAGTACAGACCAGGGACTGCAAAGTTGCTTTTTGGTTTTGTCGGTTTCTCTTCAATAGAAATGGCTAGACCGTCAGGACCAAATTCGACAACGCCATATTCGCTGGGGTTTGCAACTTCATAAGCAAAAACGTGACCACCCGCCACAGAGGTTTGTTCGGCCAACTTGCGCCCAAGGCTTGGGCCATAAAAAAGATTGTCACCGAGCACCAAGCCAGCACTCTCACCCGCAAGAAAATCCTCAGCGATGATGAACGCTTGTGCGAGACCTTCAGGCCGAGGTTGCACTGCGTATTGGATCTCCATGCCCCAATTGGCGCCGTTACCGAGCAATCGCTGGAAGGCTTCAGAGTCCTCTGGGGTGGTGATGATCAGGATTTCTCGCAAGCCTGCCGCCATCAGGGTGGCAAGGGGGTAATGGATCATCGGTTTGTCATAAACCGGGAGCAATTGCTTGCTCACGCCCATGGTTATTGGCCAAAGCCTGCTTCCAGTGCCACCGGCGAGAATGATCCCCTTCATAGGGGCAGGCTAGCGAATAAGAGTTCTCAGCGGTTCATTTCGGTGGTTACTGCGTTAGAAGGAACGGGTTTTCATAGAGTTGAAAGCCATCCTGCACGGTGAAACCCGCAAGGGTTGGGTGCGTCATGGTGAAGTGGGCTTTGCAGGGTTCATCGATAATTATTCCCCAGCCGCGCTCCAAGAAAAAGTCCTGTAATTGTCCCTCAGCCAGCCTGCTGTGAGTCCCAACCGCCATCAGCGCCGCGTGATCTTGAACGGGACCGGCTTCCTTGTTGAGTAATTCGAATTCAACGCCTTGTACGTCTATATGGAGCAAATCAATGCGTGATTGCGGCATAGCGTCAAACAACTCAGCTAGCTTGAGTGCTTGCACGGTGCGGTGTTTAACGTGCGCGCCGCGGTAATCGGTACCCGAGTCCGGCATAGTGCACAAAGCAGCGCCCATGTCCGTTCCGTCAATGTCAGGAAACTCCATAGTCGTACTTTCATGCCAGCCTGCACCAAGAATTACTTTTATCGTGGCCTGTGATTCGCGAACGCGAGCAAGAATAATTTCCGATGTTCCCTCGATCAGTTCAGCATCAACGTTGTTATCCGCCGCATGTTGCATGGCCCACTGCGCGTGAAGGGGGTGCGCTTCAATCGCAATGCCTGAAGCATTGAGTCCGCGTGCGCGGGCTGCGACGACGCCGCTGACAACCCAGGGCGCCCACCCTGCGCCGACCTCAATAATGTGAAAATCCTCCCTCGCCCGCGTTAGTGCGAGGGAAAGGGCAACATATTCCTCAGCCTCGGAGCGATAGCCGTCGTCCGGGATTGGCAATTCGGAGCTGATTGTTGAGGCGAGTTCGGCTGGAGCCCAGGGCAGCATTGAAACGCGAGTGTGAACACCCATCCAGTCGGTATAGAGCCCATCAATGGGGTCGGGCAGAGCAGTAACACGAAGTGATTCAAGGATCGGTGGAAAGTCTTCGAGCGTGAGGGGAACCGTTACGCCATTTCCCAGGGATGGAATGCGCGGTGTTGCGGAGGCCTCGATCGGCTTCGCGTCATTGTTCTTACGAGCAAAAAGCCCCATGACGCGGAAGGGTAGTACCTTGCCAGTGTCGGTGCCGCGCGGGTATGTCGGCATGATGTCCCGGTGGCCCCTCCCCAGCAAGTCAACCTCATTAGTTGTGAGGGCATCTATAAGTCTTATGG
>JBDQMZ010000005.1:0-10870 GCA_040261955.1 Candidatus Nanopelagicales bacterium | reverse complement strand
GCTCCGGTCAAGGGCAAGGGCCGCAGCACAAAGAAGGCGACCGTCGCTGTCGTCGCAAAAGCTGAAAACGCCGAATCCACCGAGGAAGCACCAAGCGCCGGATCAACTGAAGGTGATTCAGAAGCCGGTTCGGGTGAAGACGAAGCAAGTCGCAATCGCCGTCGCCGCAGGGGTGGCCGCGGGCGCCGCCGCAAGGCCGATGGTTCGTCGACTGATTCTGATGAGAATGACAATGACTCTGAAAGCTCGGACAGCGAGAACGATTCGGATTCAGGTTCACATTCAGAATCTGAGGCAGACGCTGACAGCAGCGAAGACTCTGGTGATGGAGATGACTCAGGCAACACCAAGCGCCGTCGCCGTCGCCGCAGAGCGGGTCAAGCTGACGATACCGATTCAGATGATCCCAACACAGTTGTTCGAGTTCGTGAGCCCCGACGCAAGAACGAAGAGTTCAAAGGGTCAACCCGGCTTGAAGCAAAGAAGCAGCGCCGCCGTGAAGGTCGCGAACAAGGTCGCCGCAGGGCGCCAATTCTGACCGAAGCCGAGTTCCTTGCTCGCCGTGAATCCGTTGAGCGAGTCATGGCGATCCGCCAACAGGGTGATCGCACGCAGATCGCAGTGCTCGAAGACGGTGTCCTGGTTGAGCATTACGTCACTCGCGGTTCGGCAACTTCACTTGTGGGTAATGTGTATATCGGCCGTGTGCAAAATGTGCTCCCAAGCATGGAAGCAGCTTTCGTCGACATTGGCAAGGGTCGCAACGCCGTGCTTTACGCGGGCGAAGTCAACTGGGATGCAGCTGGACTCGAAGGGCAACAAAAGCGCATCGAATTGGCGCTCAAGCCCGGTGACCCCGTTCTCGTGCAAGTAACCAAAGACCCCGTTGGTCAAAAAGGTGCACGCTTGACCAGTCAGATCTCATTGCCAGGTCGATTCCTGGTCTATGTCCCTGACGGTTCCATGACAGGCATCAGCCGCAAACTGCCAGAGGGTGAACGCAATCGTTTGAAGGACATTCTCAAGCGAGTTATGCCAGAAGACGCAGGCGTCATTGTTCGCACTGCTGCTGAAGGTGCTCCGGAGGAATCACTGGAGCAGGATGTCCAGCGCCTGCAAGCACTGTGGGAAGACATTGATCAGGGCGGCAAAGGTGCAACGCCTCCCGCGATGCTCTATGCGGAACCAGACATTGCCATCAAGGTTGTTCGCGACATATTCAACGAAGACGTGACCAAGATGATTGTTTCCGGTGACGTTGCCTGGACAACTGTCGATGCTTACATCAGCGCTGTTGCTCCTGATCTGCTGGATCGCTTGGAACATTGGACCAACCCCAAGGACATATTCGCCGAACTCCGTGTTGACGAGCAACTGCTCAAAGCACTGGACCGCAAGGTGTATTTGCCATCCGGTGGCTCGCTCGTCATCGACAGAACCGAAGCCATGACCGTTGTTGACGTCAACACAGGTAAATTCACCGGCCAAGGTGGCAACCTCGAGCAGACAGTCACCATGAACAATCTTGAGGCTGCTGAAGAAATCGTCCGTCAATTGCGACTGCGTGATATCGGCGGCATCATCGTCGTTGACTTCATCGACATGGTTCTTGAAAGCAACAGAGATCAGGTCCTTCGTCGCCTCATTGAATGCCTGGGTCGCGATCGCACCAAGCATCAAGTCGCTGAAGTGACATCATTGGGACTTGTTCAAATGACGCGCAAGCGCATTGGTTCGGGTCTGATTGAGTCATTCTCAGAAAACTGCGAGGCCTGCAACGGTCGTGGAATCAAGGTGTCGCTCACAGCCGATCCCCACCACGAGCCCCCGGTCCGCTACCGAAGGCCCGCCAATGCCGTGGACCCCGCAATGGTCGCTGCCAGGGCTCTCGAGCAGGCCCACCTGGAGGAAGCCAGCCATCTCGAGGCCGAGGCGTCTGATTCCGAGGCTAGTGAAGTCGAGGTCGTTGAATCTGAGGCTAGTGAGGCCGAGGTCATTGAATCCGAGGCTGTGGAGAATGGGGAAGCCGAGGCGGTGTAGCCCCCCGAGGATGCGCCCCGTATGATTTCGTATTCGGAGTGCGCCCCCAGGGCTCAACCGAGTTTTTCTTGAGTTTCACCATAAAGCAATACCCCCGAGTAATACCCCTAAGAAATACCCGCAAAATGCTAAAAGCAACTGAAGGAGTCTGTGGTGTACGCCATTGTTAAAGCCGGCGGTCGGCAAGAGAAGGTCGCAGTGGGCGATCTGGTAGTTCTCGATCGAGTCCCCGGTGCGCCTGGTACTTCTTTCCAGTTGCCAGCAGTTCTACTCGTTGAAGACGGCAAGGTCACCAGTGACGTTGCTGCACTCGCCAAGGTCAAAGTCACCGCGGAGATCATCGATCACCGTCGCGGCGAGAAAATCGATATTTTGAAGTACAAGAACAAGACCGGCTACCGTCGTCGTCAGGGTCACCGCTCTGAATTAACCGCGGTCAAGGTCACCGACATTGCGGCAGGGAAGTGAACCATGGCACATAAAAAAGGTGCGTCCAGCACCCGTAACGGTCGCGACAGTAATGCCCAGCGCCTTGGCGTGAAGCGCTTTGGTGGCCAAGAAGTCAATGCAGGCGAGATCATTGTTCGCCAGCGTGGAACACACTTCCACCCCGGTAAGAACGTCGGTCGCGGCAAGGATGACACCTTGTTTGCACTGGCTCAGGGTGTCGTTGAATTCGGCACCGCCCGCGGACGCCGCGTTGTCAACATTCTTGCTGGAGAATAATTTCAGCACAATGACTTCACAGAAAGGCGGGTCCATTTGGGCCCGCCTTTCGTGATATCCCAGTAGTTTTTGCAAGCAGATTAAAGGAGGTGCACTAGATGGCTACGTTTATTGATCACACGGTGATTCACGCTCAAGGCGGTAATGGCGGCCACGGCTGCGCCTCTGTTATGCGGGAGAAGTTCAAACCATTAGGGGGACCTGATGGCGGCAATGGTGGCCGAGGAGGCGACATCATTGCGGTGGTCGACCCACAGGTCACGACTTTGATGGAGTTTCACCATTCACCACACCGCACCGCGAACAACGGTAAACCTGGAATGGGTTCACACCGACACGGGGCAAATGCCGAAGACATCATCCTGAGGGTTCCCTCGGGCACGGTCGTGCGTGATAGCAATGGTGAGGTGTTGGCCGACCTGATTACGCCTGGTGACACATTTGTCATAGCTCGCGGTGGTCGTGGGGGTTTGGGCAACGCTTCCTTGGCATCTCCCAAGCGCAAAGCACCAGGTTTCGCGCTCTTTGGAGAGCCAGGAAGTTCGCGCGAAGTTGTCCTCGAACTCAAAACTGTCGCCGATGTCGCACTGGTCGGATTTCCCAGTGCAGGTAAGTCCAGTTTGATCGCTGCAATGAGTGCTGCCCGGCCAAAAATCGCTGACTACCCATTCACCACGTTGGTGCCCAACCTCGGAGTTGTCACCGCGGGTGATGTTGTCTACACAATCGCCGATGTTCCCGGACTGATCCCTGGTGCGAGTCAGGGCAAAGGCTTGGGGCTGGACTTCTTGCGCCACGTGGAGCGATGCAGCGTGATTGTTCACGTATTGGATTGCGCGACCCTTGAACCGAATCGTGATCCTCTCACTGACTTGGACACCATTGAAGCCGAGTTGAGTCAATATGGCGGACTGGATGACCGTCCACGAATCGTCGTGCTGAACAAGATCGACGTTCCTGAGGCACGTGACCTCGCTGACATGGTCAAGCCCATGCTGGAAGAGCGCGGCTATACCGTTTTTGAAATTTCAGCAGTCTCGCGCGAAGGATTGCGCCCGCTGAGCTTTGCCCTCGCCGGATTGGTGGAAGAGAAGCGGGCGGCTGACGAAGCCATTGAAATGCCACGAATTGTTTTGACTCCGAAAGCAGTGGACGACTCAGGGTTCACGGTTGTTCGTGAGCCTGATGGATTCCGTGTTCGTGGTCAACGACCCGAGCGGTGGATTCGCCAGACTGATTTTGGGAATGACGAAGCCGTCGGCTACCTCGCCGACAGGCTTGCACGCTTGGGTGTTGAAGAGGAACTCATGAAGGCCGGTGCCATTCCGGGATGCACCGTCATGATTGGTCCTGAAGAAAATGCAGTTGTTTTTGACTGGTTCCCAGCACTGGGAGATGCCCATCAAGGGCCGCGAGGAAGTGATTCGCGGCTTGAAGTACGGCCGGAGAATTTGGCGTAATGTCAGATCACACATCGAACTCGCCCCGAGAATCTATTTCCCAAGCTCGACGCATTGTGGTCAAGATCGGTTCCTCATCGTTGTCATCGCGTGAGGGCGGGCTGAAACACAACGCCATTGAGGTTTTGGCAAACGCTGTCACAGCTAGGCGGGCGCAGGGCCATCAAGTCATTGTGGTCTCCAGTGGGGCCATTTCAACAGGTATGCCCGCTCTCAACCTGACCAAGCGTCCCAAGGATCTGGCTACACAACAGGCGGCAGCAAGTGTGGGTCAGGGCATTCTTTTGGCCGCTTACACCAGTGCATTTCGTGAGCATGGCATCACCGTGGGTCAAGTTTTGCTGACATCTGACGATGTCACACGCCGGAGTCATTACCGCAATGCGCAGCGTACTTTTGATCGACTCCTTGATCTGAATGTCCTGCCTATTGTTAATGAGAACGACACTGTGGCCACGGACGAGATTCGTTTAGGCGACAACGACCGATTGGCCGCACTGGTTGCGCACGTGACGAATGCAGAAGCTCTCGTTTTGTTGTCTGATGTGGACGGCTTGTACGACGGACCTCCGCACAAGGCGGGCTCGATCCACGTCCCTGAAGTTTCACATCATTCCGAACTGGAGTCCATGCGCATCGGTGGCATTGGGGCCGAGGGCGTGGGCAGTGGTGGCATGGCTACCAAGGTCCAGGCTGCGCGCATTGCATCCGCGGCAGGGGTGCCAACACTTCTTGCTGCGACGGCAAACATTAAAGCAGCTTTGGGTGATGCATCGACAGGGACAGCCTTTGCTGCAACGGGACGCAGATCATCGTTGCGTTTACTTTGGCTTCAGCACGCCACAACACCCACTGGTTCAGTAACAGTCGACGCGGGAGCCGTTGCGGCACTGGTTGATCGCAGGCTTTCATTGCTGCCCGCAGGGATCACGCAAGTCACCGGGACTTTCGTCGCGGGCGAGCCGGTTGACATTTGTGGACCTGACGGAGTGCCTTTTGCCCGCGGATTGGTCACCTATGACTCAGGGGAACTTCCAGAGATTATTGGGCGCAATACCAAGGAACTTGCTGCCGAACGCGGCGAGGCTTATGAGCGCGAAGTCATCCATCGCGATGATTTAGTCATTACCGACAGATAATGCCTGAGCCGTGATGTATCCCGTTGGGTAGTCTTTGCCTCTGAGTTGCTGAATCCGCAGAGGGGCAGAAATGGAATCGACTGAAACTGTCAGAGAAGTTGCAACACGCGCAAAGCGTGCAGCCAGAGATTTGCGGCTGCTTACGCGGGATCAAAAAGACGAGGCCCTGCGTGTAATCGCCCAGCGGCTCAAGGCCGAAAAGGAATACATTTCTGTTGAGAACGCCAAAGACTTGGAAGTTGCTCGAGGCAATGGAACGTCTGACGCACTGATTGATCGGTTGACTCTCAATGGTCCACGCATTGAGGCAATTGCTAACGCACTTATCGATGTCGCAGCGCTCCCAGACCCAGTCGGCGAGGTCATTCGTGGTTACACGCTCCCGAATGGATTACAGGTGCGACAAGTTCGTGTGCCACTCGGTGTCGTCGGCATGATCTATGAAGCTCGACCCAATGTGACCGTTGACGCCGCAGGCTTATGTCTCAAGAGCGGCAATGCGGCGCTTCTGCGCGGTTCGTCCAGTGCATTCAATACCAATACGGCCCTCGTTGATGTAATGCGCAAGGCCCTCGTTGAAGTTGGTATAACAAGTGACGCCATCGCACTTGTCCCAGGGCAAACACATGATTCAGTCACTGAGCTGATGCAAGCCCGAGGTCTTGTTGACGTGTTGATTCCTCGCGGTGGCGCATCGTTAATTCAAAGTGTTGTTAATAATTCACTTGTACCTGTCATTGAAACTGGAGTTGGCAACTGCCACGTTTATGTGGACAAGGACGCCAATCTAGAAATGGCGGTCGACATTGTTCTCAACAGCAAGACCCAGCGCGTGAGCGTGTGTAATGCTGCAGAGACGCTACTGGTTCATCAGGACGTGGCAGATGTATTCCTACCCATGCTCTTTAAGGAATTCAAGGAGCGCTCCGTCACCGTCCACGGCGATCAGGCCATGAACGATTTCGCTCAGAGTTCAGGCATTGAATGGGCTCCCGTCACTGACGAGGACTGGGCGGCTGAGTACTACTCCCTGGATATTGCCGCAGGCGTTGTCCCGAGTGTTGATGCCGCGATTGAGCACATTCTCAGTTGGACTTCAGGGCACACAGAAGCGATCGTTTCAGACAACGCACCCACTATTGCCTATTTCACGGCGGCCATGGATTCTGCAGCAGTCATGGTGAATGCGTCCACCCGATTCACCGATGGCGGCGAGTTCGGATTCGGTGCAGAGATTGGGATTTCAACCCAGAAATTGCACGCCAGAGGTCCCATGGGCCTGACTGAATTGACCTCAACAACATTTGTTGTCACGGGTAACGGGCACACACGCTCATAGGCTAAAGTCGGGGGAGAGACGTAACCACTGAGGGAGAAACCATGGACTTTTCTGTAGCAGCCCGGGCCGCCGAAGCTTTGGCTTCAGAAGAAGGCCAAGGCGTGGTCAGTCCATACATCATTGGTGGCTTTGGTTTCCTCGTGCTTGTCGTCCTTTTGATCATCACCCTGATGATCAATGTGGATCGCTAAAGCGCCAACACACACGGATCACGTGCACTACCGATTAGGAATCTTGGGTGGGACGTTTGATCCAATCCACGCCGCTCATCTCGAGATAGCGCGAGCAGCGTTCAACGAGTTCTCCTTAGATCGAATCTATTTTGTGCCTGCGGGAATGCCGTATCACCGAGACACGGTGGTCACTGATGCCGAACACAGGGTGAATTTGGTCGATCTTGCAATCCAAGGTGACGACCGACTCGAACTCAGCAGAGTCGATGTCGATAGAGCCGGTCCAACCTACTCAATTGACACTGTCAGAGAGTTGAAGACCGATTTTGCGCGCATGCACCCGGATGACTCGGCCGAGTGGTTTTTTATTGTTGGTGCTGATGCTTACCAATCCATGGCGTCGTGGCGAGATCCGCAGGCGCTGGTGCGGGAGGCACGTGTGATTGTGATTTCGCGCCCCAACACCGCACATGTCAGCCACAAAGAGTTTCCATGTGATTACCTTGAAGTTGATGGCTGGGATCTGTCGAGTACCCAGGTCAGGGACAAGTTAGCCAGTGACATACCGCTGTCAGGGGTGCTTCCGTTGGCTGTAGAGCAATACATCAGAGACAATGGCCTTTACGGACTTACTGTGAACGTCAATAAAGAAGGAACTTAATGCCTGCTCAACAATCAGCTATTGATCTTGCCATCGCAGCGGCTGAAGCTGCGGCCAATAAATTGGCCACTGACATTGTGATCCTCGATGTCAGTGAACAGTTGGTGATCACCGACTGTTTCGTTCTCTGTTCGGGCGCGAATGAACTTCAGGTGAAGTCGATTGTCGATGCAATCGAGGAGGCTCTCCACAAGTTGGGAGAAAAGCGCATTCGGCGTGAAGGTCACCAGGAGAACACCTGGGTCTTACTAGATTATGGCGACATTGTGATCCACGTGCAAAAAGCTGAAGAGCGTATCCATTACGCCATTGAAAGGCTCTGGAAAGACTGCCCAGTTGTTCCGTTGCCTGAGTCGATCAATCTCAATCGATGACTCTCAACCGCAGGATTGTCCTCTGGCGCCATGGGCGCACAGAGTGGAATGCCTTGCGCAAATTCCAAGGACAGCAGGACATCCCCCTGGACGACGTTGGTCAGCAGCAGGCCCGAGACGCTGCAGCCAAGCTCGCGCTGTTGAGTCCTTCGCGCATCATTTCCTCAGACCTACAACGAGCATTCGTCACGGCTCAAGCCTTGGCTGAGAAGACCGGTGTTGAAGTGGTCCCGGACCCAAACTTGCGAGAAACCTTCGCTGGCGATTGGGAGGGCCGCACGCGCGAGTACCTGGTGGAGAACCATGGCGATGCCTTGGCCAAATGGGCGGCAGGATCTGACCTGCGTCCCGGCGGTGGTGAGACACGAACCGAGGTGGCGGCTCGCATGATGGTGGCCATTGAGCGGGAACTCGCTCACGTTGGCCGGGGGCAGACTTTGGTCGTTGTTACCCACGGGGGCAGCGCGAGGGCCGTTATCGCCCAATTGCTGGGGCTGCCACCAGAACACTGGGCCGCGCTGGGGGTCCTCACCAACTGCGCGTGGTCGGTGCTCACCGAGAAGGACACGGATTACGGCCCACCATGGCGGCTGCAGGAATATAACGCGGGCAGTTTGCCTGTGCCCGCGCTGAGCGACGATCGCTAACCTGACGCAATTCCGCTGCCCCTCGGTGGCTATGATTTCGACTCCCGCAAAATTCCGGGGCTGTGGCGCAGCTGGTAGCGCACCTGCATGGCATGCAGGGGGTCAGGGGTTCGAGTCCCCTCAGCTCCACTGTGTCCTGTCTCGGGACATGCTTATAGTGTGTATCTCGTCATGCTTATATTTTTTTGGGTTTGAATTTGTAGCCTTTGGGCATTCCACCTTGTCGAGGTGTTTCTTTCTTTGGTCCTGGTTTGATTCCTCGTGGTTGATGTTTTCTGGTGGGGTCGAGTCATTCAATTGCGCAATGGCCAAACCCATCAACTCAAACACGAAAACCGAGACCCAAAACGATAACACTTGGATTTGACAGATTGTGTGGATCCAGATGCAGCGGCTGGCTAGGCTCACCAACGTGGCGACGAAAAGTATGCACTAGGGATGACAGCGTACTTGGTCACATGTTGTGACCTTAGAGGAAAGATCTGAAATGAAATGTATAGTGGGAGCTAAGAACTTGCGCTCACATCGCTTCAGGTCCGTGAGCATACGGTTGACGTATGGCGCGGTAACGATTAGTTCTCGTCCTTGCAGAGGGAAGTCTTCATGAATTATTCAGATGGTCTTTTCTCGCTGCTCCAGAGATGTAATCCTTGGTCACATCAGTTGTGCGCCATTGCCCACCGCCTCATTTGGAAGGTTGATTCATGAGCGATGTTGTCCTGCAAATGTCTTTAACGCACGCCTCTACTCTCGGCGTGGCTGCACGAGCGGTCGCCGACACTGTTGGCGCGCTTGGTCTCGGTCCAGCAGAGCGAACCCACCTCGAGGCACTCATGAGTGAGGCCCTGACGGCGGTCATTGCTGACTCCTTCGACGGCGCGGATGTGATCGATGTGGACGTCGCCGTCAACCACGAACCGGGAGGCGTCGACATCGTGCTCAAGCACCACGGCGCCCCCTCAACGTATGTCAGTGGTGAGTTACCCATCCGACTGGAGACTCTGCTGAGTCTCGGATATGCCGACTCCATACGGTTCGCGAGCGACGGATTGAAGGGAAGCGAACTTCACATCAGCCGCGAATTGAGCCTGAGCACCCTGAAGGACGACCCCTCCTTCCTCGAGGACGCGGCGAAGGACGACGAAAGTGACCTTCTCTTCGACACCGACGACATGGTGATTCGTCCGATCACCGTCGATGACGTCGTCGAGGTGGCACGCCTGTACTTTCGAACGTACGGCTACACGAAGATCGGTACGAGTTGGCTCTTCGAGCCAGAGGTGTTCCGACACAAGATCGAAAAGGGGCTCCATGAGGGCATGGTGGCTGCGCTGCCCTCTGGTCGCATTGTGGGTCACACCGGCCTCGTTCGTCCGTCTGCAGACTCGTCGTCGGCCTCGGGAGGACCGGCGGCTGTGGACCCTGCCTTCAGGGAGCGCGGAATCCTCACACGCCTTGATCAGGCTTTCATGCCTCGAATTCTTTCCTTAGGCCTCCGCGGGATTTATGTTGAGGGAGTCACGGCGCACCCGGCGAGCCAAGCCGGTGCACTCAGAGTCGGGCTGCGCGAGACTGGACTTGTGCTTGGCCGGCAGCCGGCCGATGTGGAATTCGCAGGGTTCGAAGGACCCAGGGGATTTCGACGCGCGGTTGTGGTTCTTTACCTGTCGACCTCCATTCCGCTTGAGGAGTCGGTGTACGTACCGGCTCGCTACTTCGACATGATCGAGCGCATCTACGACGTCAACAGCCTTCCTCGGGTTGTTCATTCCGATACCGGTCGCCCACCAACTGACCTGCCGATGGTGTCTCAGTTCGCCACCGAGTTGTTGGCGGCCACCAAACATGCTCAGATTCGTGTTGTCGACTTCGGGCAGGACTTTGTCGAGGCCCTGCAGCGACTTATTCTCCGGTTCGAGGGTGAGCGCTTCGAGGTCATTACTGTCCATCTCCCGCTGTCGAACTCACTCACCGGATATTTCGGTTCGGGTCTGGATGAGCTGGGACTGTCGTTCAATGCCGTCTTCCCAGAGCAAGATGCGGGGGATGAACTTGTTCTGGGAGTCAACCTGACCGAGCAGGATCAGGCAACAATCCAAGTAGCCTCTGAATTCGGCCAAGAATTGCGTGATTACGTAATCGCTGACCGTGATCGCGTCATGTCCAACCTGCGGTCGCGGGCTCGGTCACGTGCTTCCATGTCGCGCATCCTCGACGTTCTGTGATGTGAGACCTACTGCAAGGGCCAGACCCGCCATGATGCTGGCGTGTGTCATCATGGCGGGTCTGGCCCTTGCAGTAGGTCTCACAT
>JBDQMZ010000072.1:0-5707 GCA_040261955.1 Candidatus Nanopelagicales bacterium | reverse complement strand
TTACTCGGGAGAGCCTTCGCACAGCGGCGTGTTGACTTTGGGGTATAGCTATATCGCTGAAAACCCAGCGACGATTCAAATCGGCATGAAGAAGAAAAAGTAGCTCGCAGCTACTTGAACCGCTTTAATTTCGTGCAAGGGGCGCTCGACGACCTTAATGGTGTGTACTTTTGGCATCCAACTAATAGCGGTTGCGGTCCCACATTAGGGTTGTCGGGTGCCTCATAAGATTCTGCTCTACTACATTTTTCGGCCACTTGCTGATCCCCAGGCAATTAGTTTGTGGCAGCGTGAACTTTGTGATCGTCTTAATTTGCGCGGACGAATCTTGATCTCTCAGCATGGGATCAATGGGACTGTGGGCGGTGAGGTGGAATCACTACTGACCTACATCAAAGCCTCCAAATCCTATCCACCGTTTAAGGACATTGAGTTTAAGTGGTCTGATGGACACCGTGATGACTTCCCTCGATTGAAGGTAAAGGTGCGCGAGGAAGTTGTGGCCTTTGGAATCCCCAATGAACTTAAGGTAAATGAAGAAGGCGTAGTTGGAGGTGGTGAGCACCTCTCCCCTGCCGCCCTACATGAATTGGTTGAAGCACGCGGTGATGAACTCGTTTTTCTCGATGGTCGAAACGCTTTCGAGTCGAAAATTGGAAGGTTCAAGAATGCGGTAGTCCCTGAAACGGTAACCACTCATGACTTTATTCGGGAAATTGAGAGTGGCAAATACGATCACCTGAAGGACAAGCCTGTTGTCACCTACTGCACAGGTGGCATTCGCTGTGAAATCCTGAGCAGTGCCATGAAGAATCGTGGTTTTGCTGAGGTTTATCAGCTCCAGGGTGGAATCGTGAAATACGGACAGGAATTTGGCAATAAGGGCTTGTGGGAAGGTAGCCTGTACGTCTTTGATCGCCGAATGACGATCGACTTCGAAGAAGATATTGCTGCAATTGGTGAGTGCGAGTATTGCCTGGCGCCGACAAAGAATTTTTATAACTGCAACGACCTCGTGTGTCGCACACTCACCCTAATGTGCGACACATGCGTTCAAGACAAGTCGTCAGAGCATTGCCTCCATCAAACGCGCTAAAGCGTCAACTGCTTGCAAGTTCCTCGATGCTCGGGCAACTACACACAAGGTTTCGGTCACCATAGGCTCCATCAATCCGACGAACAGGCGGCCAATACTTGCTCGCGACCAGTGATGCCACTGGATAGGCAGCCAGAGACGCGGGATACGGCAAATCTTGATTTTCAATCAACATTCCGGCGGTATGCGGCGAGTTTGATAACGGGTTGTTGTCTGCGGGCCACTCCCCCGCTCCCACGCGATCGATCTCTGACTTAATCGCGATCATGGCTTCACAGAACCGATCGAGTTCCGCGAGATTCTCACTTTCGGTGGGCTCAATCATGAGGGTCCCCGCCACGGGGAAACTCATGGTGGGCGCATGGAATCCATGATCAATAAGGCGTTTGGCCACGTCGTCGACAGACACTCCTGTGGACGCACTGATGGGGCGAAGATCGATAATGCACTCATGGGCAACGAGACCATTGGATCCTGAGTACAAGACCGGGTAATGGCCGTTGAGCCTACTGGCAATGTAGTTGGCGCTCAGGATCGCAACCTTCGTTGCGTGGAGCAAACCGTCAGCGCCCATGAGTCTGATGTAACTCCATGGAATGGGAAGGATCCCTGCACTCCCCCACGGCGCTCCACTGACTGGACCGACTCCACCGTCGGGGAATCCCATTCCCGTTGGTCCACATTCAGGTCGGAGGGGGTGTGATGGCAGGAATGGCGCAAGATGGGATCGCACGCCCACTGGACCAACTCCCGGGCCACCTCCACCGTGCGGGATGCAAAATGTTTTGTGCAGGTTCAAATGTGACACATCTGCTCCAAAACGACCTGGCTGAGCCAAACCGACTAGAGCATTGAGATTGGCACCATCCACGTAGACCTGTCCACCAGCATCATGGACCATCGCACAAATGTCTGAGACAGCGGTTTCAAAAACTCCATGGGTTGACGGATAGGTGATCATCAATCCAGCGAGACGATCTCCATACGTATCAATTTTCGCCTTCAGGTCCGCGACATCGACGTTGCCTTCAACGTCACAACCCACCACAACCACTTTCATTCCCGCCATGACCGCGCTCGCGGCATTGGTTCCGTGAGCACTACTTGGGATCAGACAGATCTCGCGTTGAAAATCCCCACGCGACTCGTGATACGACTTGATAGCCAGCAGTCCAGCAAATTCGCCTTGTGATCCGGCATTGGGTTGCAGTGACACCGCGTCATAGCCCGTGATGGCGACCAGATCCGATTCGAGCTCTCGAATCATTGCCAGGTAACCCGTGGCCTGATCAAGTGGCGCAAATGGATGGATCCCTGCGAACTCGGGCCAGGTGATCGGTTCCATTTCAGTTGTTGCATTCAATTTCATGGTGCAACTACCCAATGGAATCATGGATCGATCAAGGGCGATGTCCTTGTCCGCCAACTTTCGCATATAACGCAGAAGGGCCGTCTCGCTGTGATGCGAATTGAAAACTGGATGTTGAAGGAATGGGCTCGTGCGACTCAGTGCAGAGAGCATGCCTGCTACCCCATTGAATGACTGACTCATTGAGGTACCAGGTGCCAACGCTGACAGTAAATGTTCGATATCCAGATCGGTCGAAGTTTCATCGATAGAGATACTCACTCTGCTGGGCGATGTCTGGCGAATATTTATGCCATGTGCCAGAGCGTTCACCACCAAAACTTGCGCATCTACATTAACCAGCGTGACGGTGTCGAAAAATGATTCTGACAACAGTTCGAATCCTGCGTCTGACAGCGCTTGGGCGAGTTTCATGGCGCGGAGATGGACGGATTGGGCCATTCCTCGCAGACCATCAGGTCCGTGATAGACGGCGTACATTCCAGCAATCACGGCAAGAAGCACTTGTGCCGTGCAGATGTTGCTCGTGGCCTTCTCTCGACGAATGTGCTGCTCACGCGTTTGAAGCGCCAGACGGTAGGCAGGATTTCCCTCAACGTCGACGCTGACCCCAACGAGGCGACCTGGCAAACTGCGCTCGAGACCAGCACGAACTGCCATGAAGCCTGCGTGAGGTCCACCAAAACCAAATGGCACACCGAATCTCTGCGCGGAGCCAACAACGCAATCGGCGCCCATCTCTCCTGGTGGCGCAAGTAGCGTGAGCGCGAGAAGATCCGAAGATACGATCGCTAGAGCACCACGCTCCTTTACCTGAGTGATCGTTGACCGGATGTCTCGAACTTCACCCTCTGATCCAGGGTAGGCAAGAATCAATCCGGCAAAATCCTCACGGGGTAGTGGCTCACCAAAATTCCATGTCGTGACCTTTACTCCAAGCGGCTTTGCTCGCGTCTCGAGGACCGCTAGGACTTGTGGGTGAACATCGGCATCGATCAGGATGCTCTGCGCGCCCTTTTTCCCGTGGCGCAGAGCCAAAGTCATGGCTTCTGCTACTGCTGTTGGTTCATCCAGTAACGATGCACCAGCCACCGGCAATGCCGTGAGGTCCTCGATAACAGTTTGGAAATTCAACAAAGCTTCAAGTCGCCCCTGCGAGATTTCGGGTTGATATGGCGTGTAGGCCGTGTACCACGCTGGATTTTCCAGGATATTTCTCTTGATCACGGACGGCGTGTGCGTGCCGTAGTAACCCAAGCCAATCATTGATGTCACGATCTGGTTGCCCGATGCAATTTCAGCCATGCGTGCAATGCTTTCCGGCTCCGTGAGTGCAGGCGGCAATTCCAACCGTTCTTGCAGCCTGATTACATTCGGCACAATGGAATCGATAAATGAGTCAAGACTTTTAAAACCAAGTTGCTCGAGCATTAGGTCGATTTCGCGTGGGCTAGGACCAATATGGCGACGGCTGAAATCAGTTACATCAACAGGGTTAGGCATTGGTTCTCCAGTCAGTAGCGGCGCGAACAATCACGCCCCCACTGTCATCCGGGTTAACCCGACCTGAGAGTTTCACCGCGCTCGGGGAATAGTGCGGTTTTCACCTTCGGTGCAGTCACGACTGCTTTCCAGAGTTGCCTTTTCAGTACGGTCCGGGTGCCTGAGAGTTTGCTGGGGCGTTGCTCCTTCGGCTCCACAGGAACTTTCTCCTGCGGCATCTCCCGCACTGAATTAATCAGCTCTGTAATCCTAGCCCAGTTCCGCACAATTGCTGTATCAAACAGCAGCGCGGGCGGCGCGTCTTTGAGAAAGCTCATCCATCGCATTGAGAGTGACCATCCCACTCTCAGGCTGTTCGCCCGGCAAGCTGGCCAAATTACCCTCAACTTCTTTCCAAACGCTGCCGATCGCAATTCCAAATACCCCTTGGCCGCCGCGCACAAGGTCAATGACTTCGTCTTCGCTGGTGCACTCATAGATGCTGGCGCCATCACTCATGATTGTCAATGAAGAGAGGAAACGCGCCTCCCGAGTGCCCAAGTGCTCGACAGCAATGCGGATGTTGTTCAGAGAAACTCCAGTGTCAATGAGTCGCTTGACAATCCGTAGTAACAAAATGTCGCGGAATCCGTAGAGGCGGTGTGAACCTGATCCGTGGGCACCCTTGACGGTTGGTGTTACCAGCCCGGTGCGTGCCCAGTAGTCCAACTGGCGGTAGGTGATGCCTGCCGCAGCGCATGCAGTCGGCCCTCGGTACCCCAAGTCTGATGGCATGTGGGGTACTTCCTGTTCGCCAAAAAGCGAATCCTGCTCGCTGAACACCGCGCCTCCTTGTGGCCCCTAATGATTAGGACCCGAACCTACGAAAGGCTATCGCGTGATGCCATCCGACACGCCAAGGAGTTCTACACCGAAGTCTCAACCTCTAGATGACGCTGACACACGGCAGAATTAGGACAGTTCTTCGAAATCCTCGGGTGAAACTCCCTCAAGAAACTCCCGGAAAGCCTCAACTTGATCCTCGGGCGCACCCTCCTCGTCCTCGGGGAGCTCGACGCCTGCGGCGTCAAAAACGGCTTCGGTGGCCAGTATGGGAACGCCGACCCTGAGGGCAATCGCCAGGGCGTCCGAGGGGCGAGCCGAGATGCTGTGGGCCCTACCGTCGGCTCCCGTTATATCAATGACGGAATAGAACACACCGTCATTCAGGTCAGTGATTCGCACCGAGGTCACAGAGGCCCCAATTTCGGCTAACGTGGCAACGTAGAGATCGTGGGTCATGGGCCGCGGAGGTTCTACCCCCTGTTGAGCGTAGGCAATTGATGTGGCCTCAACGGCGCCAATCCAAATGGGAAGGTATCGCAGGCCTTGAACCTCCTGCAATAAGACAATGGGTGTGTTCGATGGCATTTCCATGCGGACACCAGCGACAGTTACCTCAATCATGGCCCTAGGTTACCGCTGCTGTCGATGTCAGCCACTGCCCGAACGGATCAATTCTGCTCTCAGCAGAGCAGCGTGCAATTGCACGAACAGAGAGGCCAGCTCTCGAACTGTTTGTTGGGCCCGTGCCTTGGCATCGCGATCACGTGGATGCGAATACGGGGTCGCAATTTGCTCGACCAGTCCTGATTCTCTGTTGGCTACAACTCGGAAGGACCTCAAATGCCGTGGCTCCACACCAAATTGGGAAAGTTTTGCCGTGATCTCGCAGATTTGCACCGAGTCCTCATCAAAGT
>JBDQMZ010000071.1:0-13430 GCA_040261955.1 Candidatus Nanopelagicales bacterium | reverse complement strand
GCCTTTGGGAGTACTCACTAGGTCAGGTTCAGTTTGTCTTTGGGGATCCTGTTACGGGCAACACAGCCAAGGTACTGACAGATATCAAAGATCGAGGGCAGAGGGAATTCTCTGTGCGGGATATCTACAGGCCCAAGCACATGGAAGCTGCTGACGTGAAAACCGCTCTAGTGCACTTACAGGTGGCAGGCTATGTGCGGCGATTGCCTATGCAAGGAACGCGCAAAGAAAGTTGGGAAGCTCACCCCGAACTGATCTAGTAACCGCGTGCAGGGGTCTCCATTCAGTTTTTTTGGGTGGAGACCCTTACTGATACCCCAACTAATGAGACACGGTGTCCCACTAACCTGAATTAAACCCCCCCATAGTTTCGTGGAACCTACGTGGAACAAGTGGCGGTAAAAAGGGGTAAAAAACGGTGTTTTGGGGAGTTTTTTTGGTGAAAGTTAGTGACACAAAAAAGCGGAAAAGTTGTTGCAAATAAAGGGAAAATAGTGGAGCGGGTGACCGGGATCGAACCGGCATGACCAGCTTGGAAGGCTGGGGCTCTACCATTGAGCTACACCCGCGAGGTGCGGGCTAATGCTACTCATTGCCCCCGGTTCATCGAAAATCGGCGTTCTTTTTCACTAAACGGGACCTCGGTTGCGCTCATTTAATCCCTCGCTGGTGTCCAAGTTGTATGCCAATACATGAGCCAGATGCGCTACGTCTAGACTCTGCGAGGCCAGCGCGGGGCGTAGCGTAGTGGCTAGCGCGCCTGCTTTGGGAGCAGGAGACCGGGAGTTCGAATCTCCCCGCCCCGACCACAAGTTCCACCGGCAATACCCCTGCACCATGATCAGTAAGTCAATCAACTATCTGGAGTTTTTGTGAAAACCGAAATCGAAACCCTCAGCCCAACCCGCATCAAAATGGTCGTTGAGGTTCCCTTTGAAGACCTCCAGCCCAGTGTTGACGCAGCGCTGACCAAGATTGGTAAGCAGATCAACATTCCTGGTTTCCGCAAAGGCAAAGTTCCTGCTCGGGTTGTTGAGCAGCGGGTTGGTCGGGCAGCGGTGCTCGATGAAGCCATCAACGATGCCCTGCCCAAGGTTTATGACGACATTATTCGTGAGAACAAAATCCGCCCAATCGGTCAGCCAGAAGTTGAGGTCACCGAGATCGCTGACGGCGACAAGTTGGCATTCACCGCTGAAGTAGATGTGCGCCCGGAATTCGAATTGCCAGCATTTGACTCACTGACTGTTGAGGTTGAGGCAGTTGCGATGCTCGATGCCGATATTGATGAGCAAATTGATGGGCTTCGTGGCCGTTTTGCCAACCTGAAGGAAGTTGACCGGGCCAGCGCCGATGGCGACGTTCTCCTGGTCAATATTTCGGGCGCAACGGAGACAGGCGAGGAGGTTGAAGACCTCTCGGCTTCGGCCATGTCTTATGAGTTGGGCACCGAAGGCATGCTTCCCGGTTTTGATGACGCTGTTCGCGGCGCAGCCAAGGGCGAGTCACGCACATTTGAATTCGCTCCTCAGAATGGCGACTGGTCAGGAATCCCGTTGACCGTCACCGTTGAGGTTGCTGCGGTGCGCGAACGTGAGCTTCCTGAACTTGATGCAGATTTTGTCAGCATGGCCTCTGAGTTTGACACGGTTGAGGAACTGCGCGCTGATATTGATAGCCGCCTTGGACGGTTGAAGAAAATTGAGCAGGGCAATGAAGCCCGCAATAAGATTCACGATGTCCTTCTCGAGCAGGTCGACATTCCGCTGCCCGAGGGTTTGATCGCTGCTGAAATCGAAGCGCACTTCCAAGACGGCCATGACTCAGGCGAAGAACATCGCGCCGAAGTTGAGGCTGAGATTCGCACGGGACTCAAGAGCCAGTTCATCCTTGACAAAATCGCTGAGGATGAAGAACTCACCGTTGGTGAGAGTGAACTCAGTGCTTGGCTGGTTCAGCAGGCGCCGCGCTATGGCATGGCACCAGATGCATTTGCTCAGGCATTGGTTGAAGCAGGGCAGGTCCCCATGGCGATGGCTGACATCCGTCGCGCGAAGGCGCTGGCCAAGGTATTGGAGAGCGCCAAAGTTGTTGATAGCGCAGGCACTGTTGTTGATCTCGCCGCACTCGATGCCGAGATGGCTGCGCTCGCTGCTGGGGAGTAGATACCTTCGGTTCGGCTATGGGCGAACTCAACACTTTTAGTCGGGTTATTCCCCTTACCGCGGGTTAGAGTTATGTCAGTATTTCGGAGAAAACCCTAATTCCGCGTTAATCAGAAGGCGGAATGACCCAACGCGAGGAGACTCGGTGTCCAGCAAGCAATTTGAAGTGAACCAGCCTTTCGGTTTTGACATGCGCGCCGGTGGCGGCATGACAGGTTTCGGCGACATGCTCGATGAACGTCTGCTGCGTGAGCGCATTATCTGGCTTGAAGGCCCCGTCATGGATGACAATTCGAACAGAATTGCTAAGCAGCTCCAGGTGCTCGCTGCTGAGGATCCCGAAAAAGATATCAGCCTCTACATCAACTCACCCGGAGGTTCAATCACCGCAGGCATGGTCATCTACGACACCATGCAGTTGATCCCCAACGATGTCACCACGGTTGCCATGGGTCTTGCGGCATCCATGGGTCAATTCCTGCTCTGCGCTGGGGCAGCTGGAAAACGCTATGCAACCCCCAACACGCGCATCATGATGCATCAGCCATCAGGCGGCCTTGGGGGAACAGCAAGTGATATCAAGATTCAGGCAGAGCAAATGCTGTACATCAAAAAGCGCATGGCTGAATTGATCGCAGAGCACAGCGGTCAGACCATGGAGCAGATCGAAAAAGACTCTGATCGCGACAGGTGGTTCACTTCTGAGGAAGCACGGACCTACGGATTGATCGACCACGTGTACAGCACGTCCGCTGATGCGCCGTCAGCATCTTCAGCAAAGGGAGACAAGAAGTGATGAACGTGCAGCAACCAACGAGCCGTTACATTCTGCCAGAATTTCGCGAGCGCACCGCAACAGGTGAGCGGGTTCATAACCCCTACACCAAGTTGTTCGAAGAGCGCATTATCTTCCTAGGCGTCCAAATTGACGATGCCTCCGCCGACGATGTCATGGCACAGCTTCTGACATTGGAGTCCATGGATCCCGATCGTGACATCCAGATTTACATCAACTCACCGGGTGGCTCCTACACCGCGATGACCGCTATCTACGACACCATGCAGTTTGTGAAGCCACAGGTGCAGACCGTGTGTCTCGGTCAGGCAGCATCGGCAGCGGCCGTGTTGCTGGCGGCTGGAACACCCGGCAAGCGTTTTGCACTCCCGCATTCACGGATCCTGATCCACCAGCCGTACACAGAAGGTGGCGGCCAGGGCTCAGATATTGAGATCCAAGCCAACGAAATCATTCGGATGCGCAAGGAGATGGAAGGCATTCTTTCCAAGCACACCGGTCGTTCTATTGAGCAGATTGAGAAGGACATTGAGCGAGACAAGATCCTAACGGCCGACATGGCCAAGGATTTTGGTGTCATTGACTCGGTGATCTCCTCGCGCAAGGGCTAACTTCCCGTTTAGATTCGCTTTTAGCGAGTCTCGATTAAGCCTCGAAACGACTCTCGAGTAGTAATTGAGACTTTCTTGCGCGCCACCATGTGAATAACTGTTCATCGGGTGGATTTTCGGGGTACGGTTCATGGGTTCATGCGAAAGTGATCAATAACAGGGTGAAGGGGCGTTGTGGCGCGCATCGGTGAAAGTGGCGACCTGCTTAAGTGTTCTTTCTGCGGAAAGAGCCAAAAGCAGGTTAAGAAGCTCATTGCTGGCCCCGGTGTTTATATCTGTGACGAATGCATCGACCTGTGCAATGAGATCATCGAAGAGGAATTGACCGAGGCCAGTACCTCAGACTTTGGGGAGTTGCCCAAGCCCCGCGAAATTTACGCATTCCTTGATGAGTACGTCATTGGCCAAGATAGTGCAAAGAAATCCCTATCTGTTGCGGTCTACAACCACTACAAGCGCGTTCAGGCCGGTGCGAACCACAAGGGCAAAGAAGACTCGGTTGAGTTGGCCAAGTCCAATATTTTGCTCCTCGGGCCCACTGGCTCTGGCAAGACACTTCTTGCCCAGACATTGGCCCGCCTGCTCAACGTTCCATTCGCAATCGCTGACGCAACAGCATTGACCGAGGCTGGCTACGTTGGCGAGGATGTTGAAAATATTCTTTTGAAACTCATTCAGGCCGCTGAGTTTGACACCAAGCGCGCTGAAATGGGAATTATTTATATCGATGAAATCGATAAAGTTGCCCGCAAGAGCGAGAACCCATCCATCACCCGCGATGTCTCCGGTGAGGGTGTTCAGCAAGCGCTCCTGAAGATTCTTGAGGGCACGACTGCTTCTGTCCCACCGCAGGGTGGTCGCAAGCATCCCCACCAGGAATTCATTCAGATTGACACCACAAATGTTCTGTTCATTGTGGGTGGGGCATTCGCGGGCCTCGACAAAATTGTTGAACAGCGTCTGGGCAAAAAGAATCTTGGGTTCACATTTGACCTTGTTGAGGGCGAGCGCACCGAGGCCACCGATATGTCAGCCGATCCGTTCTCACACGTCATGCCAGAGGATCTCCTGAAGTTCGGCATGATCCCCGAATTCATTGGCCGCCTACCCGTGTTCACCTCGGTGAACAAGCTGGACCGTGAGGCACTTGTGGCAGTGCTCCGAGAGCCCAAGAATGCTTTGATCAAGCAGTACCAGAAACTTTTTGAGCTGGACAATGTGGAACTGGAATTCAGTGACGCAGCACTCGATGAAATCGCAGATCTCGCACTCCTGCGTGGCACCGGGGCTCGAGGCTTACGAGCAATCCTCGAGGAAGTACTCCTCAACGTGATGTATGACGTACCAAGCCGCGACGATGTAGCCAAAGTTGTCATCTCTGAGGAAGTCGTGCGCAATAGCGTGAATCCGACATTGGTGCCGCGCGAGGCTCCTAAGCGCGCTCCTCGCGAAAAATCTGCCTGACCTCGATCGTTCGGGGTTTAGGCCAGCACAATCTCGGCTGAAACGTCTCCGTTGGTTATTTCAAAGACCATACCGGCAACATTTCCTGCGGCGGCCAAGTCACTCTCAACTAACTTCAAGCGTTCAACGTGTTCACTTGAACCGCTGAGGCTGGCAGTAGCAACCTCAGCCTTCATGGAAACCTTTGCCTCAGATTTCGCCTTGCGAATTAAACCAAGTGCTGTTTGAGCATCGGTAAATACTGCGGCATCAGCATCACTCTCAAGTACAATTGCGTCGGGCCATTCTTGTGCGTGAACCGAGTCTGAGTTGAACCATGACCAGGTTTCCTCCGTTGTGAACGGCAGGAAAGGCGCAAAGAGGCGTAACAGCGTGGTGAGCGAAATGTAGAGGGCTGAGCGTGCGCTCTCCGTGTTTACACCGTCTTTCTCGCCGTAGGCTCGCTCCTTGACCAATTCCACGTAGTCGTCGGTGAACTCCCAAAAGAAAGTTTCTGCGACATCGAGTGCTTTGGCGTAGTTGAACTCTTCAAACGCTTTTGTTGCGGCATTAACGGTTGCAGAGAGCTTCACCATCAACGCTTGATCAACGGGTTCGGTGATGCTCTCAACATTTCCGTCCTGGCTAATTGTGAGAACAAATTTCGTGGCGTTGAGCAGTTTGATGGCGAGTCTTCGGCCGATCTTCATTTGGCCAACGTCGAATGCAGTATCTGTGCCGGGGCGACCTGACGCAGCCCAATAACGAACGGCATCCGAGCTGTATTCATCGAGCATCTCCATGGGCGTTACAACGTTGCCTTTGGACTTACTCATTTTCTTGCGATCTGGGTCAAGGATCCAACCGGAGATCGCAGCGTGCGCCCAGGGCAGCTCCTTGTTTTCTAAATGAGCGCGAACGACAGAGGAAAACAGCCACGTCCTGATGATTTCGTGGGCTTGGGGTCGCATGTCCATGGGGAATACGCGGTTGAAGAGATCCTCATCGCGCTCCCAGCCGCCAGCAATTTGTGGAGTCAGCGAACTGGTGGCCCAGGTGTCCATGACGTCGGGGTCTCCCATGAAACCGCCAGGTTGGTTGCGCTGGTCCTCGGTGTAGCCATCGGGACACTGGCTGCTCGGGTCAATCGGGAGTTGATCTTCAGTGGGCACAATTACCGAGCTGTAGTCCGGGTTGCCATCCGCATCGAGGGGGTACCACACGGGAATGGGAACACCAAAGAATCGCTGGCGGGAAACGAGCCAGTCGCCATTGAGTCCATCGACCCAGTTGTCATAGCGCACAGCCATGTTAGCCGGGTGCCAGATGAGTTCCTTGCCCCGGGCAAGAAGTTCTTCGCGCAACTCTGCGTTGCGGCCTCCGTTGGTGAGATACCACTGACGCGTTGTCACAATTTCCAATGGCTTATCACCTTTTTCAAAGAATTTCACGGGGTGAGTGATTGGCTTGGGTTCGCCTTCCATGTCACCTGACTCGCGCAACACCTCAACCATGTTCGCCTTAGCGGTGAAGCTTGTTGTTCCTGCAATAGCCGCGAAGCGATCCTTGCCCGCTTTCGTGGTGATCCACGCCGGTGTCTCTGAAGTCACTCGACCATCCCACCCGATGATCGGGCGAGTGGGAAGTTGCAGTTCGCGCCACCAGGTGACGTCTGCCAGATCACCAAAAGTACAAACCATTGCAATTCCAGACCCTTTATCAGGATCAGCCAAGGTGTGCGCCATCACGGGAACTTCAACACCGAAAACTGGCGTGACAACGTTTGTGCCAAAAAATGGTTGGTAACGCTCATCATCTGGGTGGGCAACGAGCGCTACGCAGGCGGCAAGAAGTTCCGGACGAGTTGTTTCAATGAAGATTTTTTCACTTGGAGCGTCAGCTCGTTTGAAGGCAATCCGATGGTATGCGCCGGGGCGCTCGCGGTCTTCGAGTTCCGCTTGAGCGACCGCCGTGCGGAATGTGACATCCCAGAGCGTGGGTGCTTCAGATTGATACGCCTCACCGCGGGCAAGGTTGCGAAGGAAAGCAAGTTGACTCACGCGCTGGGCATTGCCATCAATGGTTTGGTAGGTCTGGTTCCAATCGATAGACAGACCCATGCGCCGCCACAGGTCTTCAAAGACAACTTCATCCTCGACAGTGAGTTTCTCGCACAGTTCAATGAAGTTGCGGCGCGAGATGGGTTCCTGCTTTTTGGGATCAGGATTTGCTGGGGGAGTGAAATCGGGGTTGTAGGGCAAACTTGGATCGCAGCGAACACCGAAGTAGTTCTGCACCCGACGCTCCGTGGGAAGTCCATTGTCATCCCAGCCCATGGGATAGAACACTTCAAATCCGCGCATCCGCTTGTAACGGGCAATGCAATCAGTGTGGGTGTAACTGAAAACATGTCCCACGTGCAATGAGCCACTCACTGTCGGGGGCGGGGTATCAATTGAAAAGACTTGATCCCGCGTCTTGGTGCGGTCAAAGTTGTAAAGACCCTGTTCATTCCAGGCAGAGGCCCACTTGACTTCAATTCCGTCAAGACTGGGCTTGTCGGGGACGGTTATGGGAGCGGTGGACTTGTGACTGGTGGACATGGTCACGAAGTCTATTGAGGCCACATTGAGCCGATCGCCTTAGACTGCCAGCATGCCCGTTGCCCTAACCCCCGAGGACCTGTGGAGCGAACTTGATTCCCGGTGGCCGGAGAACATTATTGAGCCGTCGCTGACTCGAATGGCCTCGGCTGCCGCACTTCTCAATGACCCGCAATTGACCTATCCGGTGATTCAGATTGCTGGAACCAATGGCAAGAGCTCCACGGCACGCATGGTCGAATCGGTCCTGCGCTCATTTGGATTACGCACTGGGCTTTTCACCTCTCCGCATTTGGTGGATCCCACAGAGCGCATCCAAATCAACGGTGAGCCAATTGCGGCGGAGCGTGCCGTTGAAGTATGGAATGAAATTGCACCATATATAGATGTGGTCGATTCCAACTCGGTCGCAGACGGTGGACCCCGAATGTCGTATTTCGAAGCACTCACGACATTGGCCTATTCAGTGTTTGCCGATGCACCCGTCGATGTCGCGATTATTGAGGTCGGCTTGGGTGGAACGTGGGATGCAACGAGTATCTGCCAACCGGCCGTTGCCGTGGTGACACCCATCGATCTGGATCACCAGGAATATCTCGGTGACACGATCGAGCTCATCGCTGCTGAAAAAGCGGGGATCATTCAGAACTCAAGTGCTGCGGTACTTGGCCCTCAAATGCCCGCGGCGGCATCGATCCTGATGGCTGAATGCGTGTCTGCAGGAATCATTCCATCGCGATTTGCAGTGGAGTTCGGGATTGATGCGCAGAACTTGGCCGTGGGTGGGCAGCTTCTCAACCTGCATGGACTGCGCGGAACCTATAACGAAATTTTCTTGCCACTCTTTGGTGAGCATCAAGGTGTTAACGCCGCCATGGCCCTGGCTGCATGCGAGTCTTTCTTGGGTGCATCCTCATCAGAGCCCTTGGACATCGACGCGGTGCGAGAAGGTTTTGCCTCGGTGACATCGGCAGGGCGACTGGAAATTATTCGATCAGGACCAACGGTGCTGGTTGACGTCGCCCACAACCCACATGGTGCACGTGCGCTACGTGCAGCGCTGGAAAGTTCCTTTGACTTTGTCGGAGTGATCGCCGTGATCGGCCTTTTGGGTGACAAGGATGCTGTCGGTTTCGTTGAGAGCCTGGCGCCCGTGATCAGTCACGCGATTGTCACGCAACCTCAATCACCAAGGGCGCTGCCTGTCCGGGATCTTGCCCGCATTGCCCGGGAAATTCTGGGCGACCAAAAAGTCAGTGAAGCCGAATTTGCTCCACATGCCTTGGACCTCGCCATTAATTTGGCAGATCAGTCTGGTGAATACTCAGGCATGGGAGTCGTTGTAACAGGTTCTGTCGTGCTTGTTGGTGACGTACTCAGGGCCATCGATAAGAAAATCCAGTCATGAGAGTCCTTGGGTCCAGTGTGCTGGCGCTTGAGGCAATTGTGATTTTGTTAGCCATCCCGATTGCCGTCAACAACGCTGATGTGAATGCCGGGCTTGCCATTGGAGTCGGTTTTGGCGTCGCGTTGTTCATGTTCGTCATCATCGGGATAATTACGAAACCAATCGCCATCCCATTGGGCTGGATTGTTCAAGGTGTCGCCATCGCATCGGGGTTCATCGTCCCGACCATGTTCGTGGTGGGAGGGATTTTTGCAATTCTCTGGTACTTCGCCGTTAAAAATGGCACCCGCGTGGACAGGGCGCGGGAGTTGGGTGAAGCTGCAGAAGGGTGAGCCCCTACCATCGGAGGGCACACAGCAAGAAGTGGCACGCACTAACACACTTGGCAATCACACTTAAAAAGGAGTCCCCATGTCTGAACGCACCCTCGTATTGATCAAGCCAGACGGCGTTGCCCGCGGATTGATCGGTGAGGTCGTTGCTCGGATTGAGCGCAAAGGATTCACATTCGCCGCGCTTGAACTCATGAACGTTTCCGTTGAGATTGCTGAAACCCATTATGGGGAGCACGCGGATAAGCCATTTTTCAAGGATCTTGTTGAGTTCATTACTGGCGGAGCGCTTGTAGCGGCAGTCATTGAAGGTCCTGATGCCATTTCGCAGTGGCGCACCATGATGGGCGCTACAAATCCAGTTGCTGCAACTCCAGGAACTATTCGTGGGGATCTCGCAACAGAGATGCAAAACAATGTGACGCATGGTTCAGACTCACCAGAGTCAGCAGCTCGCGAAATCGCTTTGTTCTTTCCCAACCTGAGCAAGTAATTTGCGCACCTCGCCGTGGATCGCTGGGCTCACCAGTGCACTCACCGCTGGTGCTACAACCGCGATCGCATCCAAGGGACAAAGTCTGGTGCCTTGGCCGGATTCGGTGCGCACAGCATTCCCTGCGGTTATTGGGTCGATTTCGGGTGCGACAACGGCCGCCGTTGCCGTGGCTCCGCGCATGCGGACGAGACACGTCACCTATGTAACAGCGGGTTTAGCGGTCGCAGGTACGGCCGGCTACTTTTTTGCGCGCAAACAACTTGCATCTATTGCCCGTGAGGGTGCGCAATTAGATCCCGCATTGATAGAGGCTCCTGTTCATCCCCAGCTAAGCGGCAGTCCCGATTCATTGGTGGATTATCAGGAAATCGGCAGAGAGGGTGCCAGATTTGTTCACAGTGTGACCACGGCTGGCGATTCATTGGCCGTGGGTATTGATCGCACGATGGACCCGATTCGGGCCTATGTCAGTGTGGCCAATGCGCAGTCCATTGTGGCGCGCGTTGACCTCGCACTGAAAGAGCTAATACGCACAGAAGCCTTTGACCGCGAATACCTACTCATGCAAGCACCGGCTGGATCAGGATATGCAAACTCAACTCCGATAGATGTCCTAGAAATACTCTCCGGTGGAAACTGCGCCAGTGTCGCAATCTCCTATGGATTCCTGCCAAGTTTTCTTTCACTCACCAAAGTCGAACTTGCAGGGCAAACACAGCGTGCGCTCCTTGATGCAATCGCCGAGCAAAGACTCGCGCGTGAACGGGCAGGCAAGTCTTTCCCGCGGCTCTTGCTTTATGGCGAGAGTCTTGGCGCCAAGGTCCAGCAGTATGCGGTGCCACTCGGCAGCGTTGATCTTGATCGATATGGCATTGATCGGGCGTTGTGGGTGGGGACACCGGGAGGCAAAGTCTCTGACGCGTTTCACCTGCTTTGCTCCGATAACTCAATCACCATCGATCGACCAGAACTCATCCCAGCCGGTGCGGATTTTCGCGTGTGGTTCCTGGAACATGATGGAGATCCGGTTGTTCGCTTTCGGTCAGAAATCGCATGGAGCAAGCCACACTGGTTAGCCGCGGCCCCCCGAGGTCGCAATATTCCTGAATCCATGACCTGGTTGCCGTGGGTAACCTGGGCGACGGTTCTCGTGGACACGATCTTTGCCACCGACGTGAAACCTGGTGATTTTCAGAGTTTGGGCCATGATTACCGAGCCGATTTGGGTGTTGTGGCAACACGTGCATTCGGTTTCAACCCGACACCTGATCAGGCGCACCTACTCGAGGTCCAATTACGCCAGACGGAGGTCGCGCGCGCCCAAAGGATTGAACCGCCTGCCTGAGGGCTACGATTGGGCGCAGTTCGCTGGGCGCAAGCCTGCGCGGAGTTCGTGTCCCTTCCCCGGCCGATTGGAGGTCTCAGAGTGAGTTTTGCCGCAAGTGGCTCATTTGTTGGCCGCGATATGGCGGTTGACCTTGGAACGGCAAACACTCTGGTCTACGTACGGGGTCGCGGAATTGTTCTGAATGAGCCCTCCGTGGTCGCGATCAATAGCACGTCAGGCGGCATCCTCGCGGTTGGATCCGAAGCCAAGCAGATGATTGGCCGAACCCCCGGAAACATTGTGGCCATTAGGCCTCTCAAGGATGGCGTGATCGCAGACTTTGACACCACCGAGCGCATGTTGCGCTACTTCATTCAAAAGGTGCATCGTCGCCGGCATCTGGCAAAACCGCGGCTGATTGTTTGTGTGCCCTCAGGTATTACGGGCGTCGAGCAACGCGCAGTCAAGGACGCGGGCTACGCAGCGGGTGCTCGTAAAGTTTTTATCATCGAAGAACCCATGGCTGCCGCAATTGGTGCGGGTTTGCCAGTGCATGAACCAACAGGCAACATGGTTGTCGACATTGGTGGTGGCACCTCTGAAGTTGCCGTTATTTCCCTTGGCGGAATCGTCACGAGTTTGTCAGTTCGCGTTGGTGGCGATGAACTCGATAACGCAATCATCCAATACATTAAAAAGGAATATTCACTTTTACTCGGTGAGCGCACCGCTGAAGAAATAAAGATCGCCATTGGTTCTGCGTTCCCCATGCCAGATGAACCGCACGCTGAAATTCGTGGCCGCGATTTAATAACTGGATTGCCTCGAACAATTGTTGTTTCCGCTGAGGAAATTCGTAGGGCAATCGATGAACCGGTTAAGGCAATCGTCGATGCAGTCAAGTCAACATTGGATCGCACACCACCGGAACTTTCAGGTGACATCATGGATCGTGGCATCGTGCTCACGGGTGGTGGCGCCCTGCTCACAGGTCTCGATGAACGGCTTCGCCATGAAACTGGAATGCCGATCGTTATCGCTGATCGCCCACTCGACTGTGTTGCCTTGGGTTCTGGCAAATGCGTTGAGGAATTTGATGCACTGCAACAGGTGCTGGTGTCTGAACCGCGCAGGTAGCAATGCTGTCGCGTCGAACAAAGATCATTTTGGCAACACTCGTTGTTGCGTCACTCACTTTTGTCATTCTTGATTTGCGTGGGGGAGACGGCCCCTTTTCCAGTGCGCGTGCGGCTGTGAGTTCAATCCTCGGCGGTGTTCAACGAGGTGCCGCGACAGTCTTCTCCCCGGTAACAGGTTTTAGCGAGTGGTGGGGCACCCAGGTTGATCAATCCGGGCAGATTAGAACGTTGACGGACGAAAACGCATTGTTGAGCACTCAACTCGTTGAGGCGGAGAATTACATCGCACGCGCAAATGAATTGGATGCACTGCTCCGAGTGGCCAGCGTAGGTCGCTACAGGGTTGTGCCCGCTGAAGTAATCGCTGTTGGACCCGCACAGGATTTTTCTTGGACGGTCACTATTGATGCTGGAACACTCGACGGTGTCGAGGAAGACATGACGGTTATCAATGGAGATGGTTTGGTGGGCCGAGTTCTTAAGGTTTACAACAGCACAGCGACCGTTGTGCTGTTGGTTGACCCAGAGTCCTCAGTCGGCGGGCGCGTTGCAGGTTCGCAGGAAATTGGCATCGTGTCGGGCACGGGGCGACAGAACTCACTTCAGTTCCAACTACTTGATCCACTCGGTGAAGTAAATGCTGGCGATGCAATTGTCACCTTTGGTTCGAAAGGTGGGCGCCCGTTTGCACCCGGCCTGCCCATCGGTGAAGTTATCGATGTCTCGGGAACTGCTGGGGCACTTGCGCGCGTTGCGACAGTCAGTCCCTACGCCGATGTTTCACAACTGAGTGTAGTTGGCGTGGTCGTGCGACCACCGCGTGAAGACCCAAGAGATTCAGTGTTGCCGAGCGCACCCGCCGCAGTACCAACTCGGTCGCCAGCCGCACCCCAAACAACGGACCCAGCCCCCGATGCAACGTCGAAACCAGAAGTCGTCCAAGAAGATGAAACAGCAGCAACTCCGGCACCCGCGGAACCTGGGAACTAAGTCAGTGATTTATCGTCAGGGGATTGTTATTGGGACCTGCATCTTTATTGCGGTGGTCGTGGAGTTAACCCTGCTCAGTAGGTTGGGCATTCCCGGCGCTACCCCAGACCTTGTCGTTGT
>JBDQMZ010000070.1:0-4465 GCA_040261955.1 Candidatus Nanopelagicales bacterium | reverse complement strand
TGCCTTGAGTTGTCACTGATGGGGTTCCCACCCGAATTCCCGAAGCAACTGATGGTGGAGCGGTGTCGAACGGGATGGCGTTTTTGTTCAGCGTTATTCGCCCAGCATCGCAACGTCTCTCCGCCTCCGCCCCTGTTACGCCAGTACTCGTGATGTCGATCAATGCCAGATGGGTATCTGTTCCACCACTGACAGGTCGCATGCCCCGCTCGGCCAAACCTGCCACAAGGGCCTGCGCATTGCGAATCACCTGCGACGCGTATTCCTGATAAGCAGGGGTGCTCGCCTCTTTGAGCGCCACTGCCTTACCAGCAACCGCATGCATGAGTGGGCCACCTTGCATCATGGGGAACACAGCTTTATCGATTTTCGCAGCATGTTCGGCCTTGCACAACAACATGCCGCCGCGTGGGCCACGCAGTACTTTGTGAGTTGTAAATGCCACGACATCGGCATAGGGCACCGGGCTAGGAATAGCTTTCCCCGCAACAAGTCCAATGAAGTGTGCGGCATCGACCATTAAAATTGCCCCGACTTCATCAGCGATAGCTCTGAAGCCAGCGAAATCAATGAGCCGCGGGTATGCGGTTGCACCACAAATGATCATTTTTGGTTTGTGTTCAAGGGCAATTTTGCGCACTTCATCCATGTCAATTAAGTCATTATCTTGGCGCACGCCATAGGAAACAACGTTGAACCATTTGCCTGAGAAGTTCACCGACGAGCCGTGGGTGAGGTGTCCCCCGTGCGGCAAACTCATGGCCAGCACGGTGTCACCCGGAGCGACAAATGCGCCGTAGGCAGCGATATTGGCGCTCGCACCCGAATGGGGCTGCAGGTTGGCATGCTCGGCACCAAATAATTCTTTGGCCCGCTCAATGCCCAAAATTTCGGCCTTGTCCACTTCAGAACATCCGCCGTAGTAGCGCTTTCCCGGATAGCCCTCGGCATACTTATTGCTCAGGGTCGACCCCAAAGCTGCGAGCACGGCAGGGGATGTGAAGTTCTCGCTAGCAATCAGTTGCAAACCGCTTCTTGCCCGCTCAAGTTCGGAAATAATAATTCCGGCAATTTCCGGATCTTCTTGTTCAAGTTCGGAAAAATCTGGACCCCAGAAAACCATGTCACCCTCTATCGTTGTCGATGTTCACAAAGGCGCCGCTCACCCTCGTGCACACAGTCCCTAAGCCTATTGGACTCGATCCTCTTCGCGCGTTGACCTAGGCGGCGACAGTTCCGGCACTACACGGCATAGTTCTTCGGTGCTGACTTTGCCTTCCCTGGCGATGGTGGGGGTATCGGTTGAATAGTCGACAACCGTGCTCAGCGCACTAATAATGCGATTTTCCGATGCCCCTGAATCCACGTCGACTCCTATGCCGCCGGATAGATCGCCGGCGTCCAGGATCACAGAAATCTCGTCCAGTTCCAAAGCATCCAGCTCCGCTGCCTGCGAGATGGACGGTTGTCCTTGCTGGTTTGCTCCTGTAGATGCCAGCGGGCCCGTGACCTGAAGCACCGCGAGTGCGAGTGGGTGAATCGGCATTCGAACAGCAAGTGGAGCACCTGGAGGGTGGTCCCACGCTAATGTCGTTCCAGCACGGAGCAGGATCGTGAGTTCACCCGGCCAAAACGCGTTCATGAGGTCCTTTGCGCCGCTTGGAACTCTGTGCGCGATACCCGTCACAGTATTGGCGCTCGGCACTAGAACACTTAAGGGGACAGTGGCTTGCAAACCCTTGTGATCACGCAAGGCACGGGTGCCACGTGGACTGAATGCATCTGTCACCAAGGCGTACATCGATTCGGTTGGCACTACCGCAATGCCGCCACGGCGAACTGTTGACAGTGCGACCGTCAGTGCACGCTCTCGGTTGGCACCGTCTCGCACATCAATCCGAACTGTCATGACACTTCCTCATCTCGATCGCTCCTGGGATGCACACCTAAATGCGAGTTGCCACAGTAAATCGTGGGCGTTGATTGTAATCCTGACGATCGTTGACATTAGCAAAGAATCCTGAATTTTTAACCACCTCAACCACACTTCCCGTGTCTGAGTCAGGGCCTTGTACATCTGCATGTTCAATGACAAGCAGCCCTCCAGATTTGAGCAGCATTGCGGCGTTACCCAAAATGCCACGCACCACATCAAGGCCATCGTTTCCGCCATAGAGAGCCATCTCAGGTTCATGGTCTCGAACTTCTGGGTCACGAGGGACCATTCCTGCGGGTATGTACGGCGGATTACATGTGACAACATCACACATGCCAATTAGCCCAACGAGTTCAGGTATTTGTTCGTCAGTTGCATCAGCATTCACCACGGTCACCAGCAATTTGGTGTGTATCCGTTGAACATTCTCGGTCAACCACGGAAATGCATCAGCACTGAGTTCAACGGCAGTGACTCGAGTGCCTGGAACTTCAAAAGCTAAGGAAATTGCGATTGCACCGGATCCTGCGCAAAGGTCAACTGCTATCGGATCAATGCATTCTTTCAAGTGACGAATGGCTGCCTCAGTTACTAATTCGGTCTCGGGTCTCGGGATGAAAACTCCTGGGCCGACTGCCAATTCAATGTGTCGAAATGGAGCAACACCCGTCAAGTGCTGCAGAGGAATTCTGTTGAGCCTCTTGGCCAGTAGACGCTCAAATGCGATTCTGTTTTCGTCGTCGATGTCGTCATGCAGGTGCACTCTGTTCCTGCTTACGCCTAAAACAAAAGCAAGGATTTCGGCGGCATCGACAGCCGGGTTATCAATCTCGGCTCTCTGAAGCCGACGCTCGGCATCAACAAGGACATCCCTGTTTGTGGTCACGAACTCGGCTCCGCCAACCTGCTTTGCTGGTCAGCATTCATGCATGCCTCGATGACGGCATCGAGATCGCCATCGAGCACTTGATCGAGATTATTGGACTTAAATCCGACTCTGTGGTCGTTGAGCCTATTGTCCGGATAGTTGTAGGTTCTAATGCGCTCACTGCGATCAACTGTGCGCACTTGCGAACGTCGAACATCGGAAGCTTCCTTGGCGGCCTGTTCTTCAGCAACTGCCAACAACCGCGCACGCAAAATTCTCATTGCCTGCTCACGGTTTTGTAATTGGCTTTTTTCATTCTGGCAAGAAACGACAACACCCGTAGGCACATGTGTGATGCGAACGGCAGAGTCGGTGGTGTTCACGCTCTGCCCGCCGGGACCGCTCGAACGATAAACATCGATGCGCAAATCATTCGGATCAATTGTGATGTCAACGTCTTCAGCCTCCGGTGCAACCATGACTCCGGCAGCGGAAGTGTGGATACGTCCTTGTGATTCAGTCACGGGTACGCGTTGTACGCGATGCACTCCACCTTCAAATTTCAATCGTGCGTATGGGCCCTCATTAAGTTCGGGTGCACTCTTCGATTTCACGGCGATTGAGACATCCTTGTATCCACCAAGGTCGGACTCAACAGCGTCGAGCACCTCAGTGGTCCAACCCCTTCGCTCGGCATAGCGCAAATACATCCGCATCAAATCAGCCGCAAAAAGTGCGGACTCGTCGCCACCCTCTCCGGCTTTGATTTCCACGATAACGTCTTTGTCGTCCATGGGATCTCGGGGAAGCAAGAGAGCCGTTAGCCGTTCAGCAGCCACCAATTGTGCTGCTTCAAGTGTTTCTACTTCAGCAGCAAAGGATGCATCCTCTGCCGCAAATTCTTGTGCAGCCTCAAGATCGTCGGTCAATGTGCGCCATTCTCGGTAACTGGCCACCAAGGGACGCAGTTGTGCATATCTACGCCCCAATTTGCGCGCAGCAGCTTGGTCCCCATGAATGGAAGGATCAGCGAGTCCGGCTTCAACCTGATCGAGTTCTGCGGCCAACTCTATGCATGACTCAAACATGGCATGTCCCCTTCCTGCGTGACCCCATCAATGTGCACCTGACTCGAACGTTGAAAAAAATACGGGCGCCGGTCTGGGACCGACCGCGCGACGGGGGAGACACGCGGCCGATCCCGGGCCGGCGCCCGGGAAAAAGTTAGACAGATTCGGTTTGGTCGTTCTTTGCCGTGCCTGAACCGTAACGATTCTGGAACTTGGCGACTCGACCACCGGTGTCAAGAATTTTCTGCTTACCGGTGTAGAACGGATGGCACATGGAGCAGACATCCGCGTGGATGGTTCCGTCTTTTGCTGTGCTTCGAGTGGTGAAGGTGCTCCCACATGTGCAGGTGACCGTGGTTTCCACGTAATTTGGGTGGATATCGGCTTTCATTGCTCTCTCCTTGGTTAGTTCCGGGTCGACCCTGTCAACTAAGACCCATGATTCGATCTTGATTGCTCAGTGCCGTGAACCGGAGGCTTAAGTATGCCATTACAGCGCTGGCTCAGCATGGCGGACCCCCAACGTGCAGGATCCCTTGATGCCTAGTCCTCGTCGCCCTTTGATGGAACGGAAGGGGTCGTCTTTTGCAC
>JBDQMZ010000069.1:0-10426 GCA_040261955.1 Candidatus Nanopelagicales bacterium | reverse complement strand
TGGGGCTTGCTCTCCGGACTGCGAAATGGGCTCTTGCTGCGACATCGAAATCTCCTTTGCACGTCATATTGGCACGAACTTAGGTCACTACTTGCACCCTCAGTGTATCGACCGTGCACCTCTAATGACCCAACTTAAAAGAATTCCCCGCCCAAAGACGGGGAATCCTTTTTTGACAGGTCGACACCAATGACGGTGTGAGATTTAGAACCCGCGGAACTCGAACTCTTCCAGCGGAACTGCTTCGCCCGACGTGGTGCCGAATGAGGAGTACTCCATGTCGTCGTATCCGCTGAAGGATGCGTACATGGCGGACTTTGCTTCTTCGGTGGGTTCTACCTTGATGTTGCGGTAGATCGGCATACCTGTACCCGCTGGGATCAGCTTGCCCAGAATGACGTTCTCCTTGAGTCCGAGCAGTGGATCGCTCTTGGCAGAGATCGCAGCATCGGTGAGAACACGTGTGGTCTCCTGGAAGGAAGCAGCCGACAGCCATGACTCGGTTGCCAGAGATGCCTTGGTGATTCCCATCAGTTGCGGACGACCCGATGCCGGTGTTCCACCGTTGGCAACGACGCGACGGTTTTCGGCTTCAAAGACACCGCGCTCAAAGAGCTCGCCTGCCAAGAAGTTCGAGTCACCTGACTCGATGACCGTGATGCGCTTGAGCATCTGGCGGACAATGACCTCAATGTGCTTGTCATGGATGGACACACCCTGTGACCGGTAGACCTCCTGCACCTGATCAACGAGGTGCAACTGCACCGCACGCTGACCGAGGATACGAAGAACTTCCTTGGGATCAACAGCACCAACAACGAGCTGCTGACCAACCTCAACACTTTGTCCGTCTTCAACGAGCATGCGCGAGCGCTTGGACACTGAGTATTCGATTTCTTCAGAGCCATCGTCGGGAGTGACAATGATCTTGCGGAGTTTCTCAGCATCTTCAAAGCGAATGCGTCCGGCTGCCTCACTGATTGGGGCAACACCCTTGGGTGTCCGTGCCTCAAAGAGTTCCACAACACGCGGTAGACCGTGCGTGATGTCATCGCCTGCCACACCACCGGTGTGGAAGGTGCGCATGGTGAGCTGTGTTCCCGGCTCACCAATGGACTGCGCCGCGACGATGCCGACTGCTTCACCGACGTCAACGAGCTTGCCCGTTGCCATGGATCGGCCGTAGCACATGGCACATGTTCCAACATGGCTCTCACATGTGAGTACCGTGCGAACGCGGACCTTGTCGGCGCCATCGGCAATCATTTGCTCCAAGCGAGGTATGTCGAGTTCTTCACCTGCGGTAGCAACAGTCTTGCCATCGACAACGACGTCGCGAGCAAGAACGCGCGACACCAGTGCCGTATCGAGATTATCCAGTGGGCGAAGTGTGCCATCGACCAATTCAGCGATTGCAATTTCAGCACCACGTTCGGTACCGCAATCAACTTCGCGGATGATGACATCCTGCGACACGTCCACCAGACGACGAGTCAGGTAACCCGAGTCAGCGGTGCGAAGTGCGGTGTCAGCGAGACCCTTGCGAGCACCGTGCGTCGAGATGAAGTACTCGAGAACGGTGAGACCTTCACGGAAGTTCGCCTTGATTGGACGCGGGATGATCTCGCCCTTGGGGTTGGCCACCAATCCGCGCATACCTGCGATCTGGCGCACCTGCATGTAGTTACCGCGGGCACCAGAGTCAACCATGATGTGAACAGGGTTGGCTTCAGGGAAGTTCTCCTGCATGGCCTTGGCAATTTCATCGGTTGCGCGAGTCCAGATCTCGATGAGTTCCTGGCGACGCTCAGAGTCGGTGATCAGACCCTTTTCATACTGCTGCTGGACCTTGGCATCCTTTTCTTCAGCGGATGCCACCAAACCAGCCTTGGCCGGCGGTGCCACAACGTCAGAGATGGAGATGGTCACGCCGGAACGTGATGCCCAGTGGAAGCCCAGCGCCTTGAGCTGGTCAAGGGTTTCAGCAACTTCAATCTTGGGGTACAACTCGGAGAGGCGGTTAACCGTTGCGCCCAAGACCTTCTTGTCAACTTTTTCATTGACGTATGGGTAGTCAACGGGAAGTGCTTCATTGAACAGCGCCCGACCCAGTGTTGTCACGAGGATCAAAGGCTGACCGAATTCCCAGCCTTCAGGGACTTCATGACCCAAAGGTGGGGTGACGTTGTTCAAGCGGATCTTGCACTTGGCACCCAATGCGAGTGAGCCACCATCAAAAGCCATAACGGCTTCAGCGATGGACGCATATGCGGGAAGCTCATTTTCTGGAGCGTCCTTGCTCTCGCTTGTCATGGTTGTGAGTGCATAGATACCAAGCACCATGTCCTGTGTCGGCGTGGTGATCGGGCGACCGTTAGCTGGAGAAAGAATGTTGTTGCTCGAGAGCATCAAGATTCTTGCTTCAGCTTGTGCCTCTGCAGACAGCGGTACGTGCACGGCCATCTGATCACCGTCGAAGTCAGCGTTGAACGCTGTGCAAACGAGTGGGTGAATCTGAATGGCCTTGCCCTCAATGAGTTGAGGTTCAAATGCCTGGATGCCCAAACGGTGCAGGGTTGGTGCACGGTTCAGCAGCACGGGGTGCTCACGAATGACTTCTTCGAGGACATCCCACACGACAGGGCGTGAACGCTCAACCATGCGCTTGGCACTCTTGATGTTCTGTGCGTGATTCAGATCAACCAGGCGCTTCATGACAAATGGCTTGAACAGTTCGAGTGCCATTTGCTTGGGCAGACCACACTGGTGCAACTTGAGCTGCGGGCCAACCACAATCACGGAACGACCGGAGTAGTCAACGCGCTTTCCAAGAAGGTTCTGACGGAAACGTCCCTGCTTGCCCTTGAGCATGTCAGAGAGTGACTTGAGTGCACGGTTACCCGGACCTGTCACCGGACGGCCACGACGGCCGTTGTCAAAGAGTGCGTCAACGGCCTCTTGGAGCATGCGCTTCTCGTTGTTCACGATGATCTCAGGAGCTCCGAGATCAAGCAGACGCTTCAAGCGGTTGTTGCGGTTGATCACCCGACGGTAGAGGTCATTGAGATCGCTCGTTGCAAAACGGCCACCATCGAGTTGCACCATTGGGCGCAGATCTGGTGGGATGACGGGAACGGCATTAAGCACCATGCCCATGGGTGAGTTCGTGGTGTTCTTGAATGCATTCACCAACTTGAGGCGCTTGAGAGCACGGGTCTTCTTTTGACCCTTGCCCGTTTCGATGACCTCGCGGAGGTGAATAGCCTCTGCCTCAAGATCAAATGACTCAAGGCGCTTTTCAATTGCGGCTGCACCCATGCCGCCGTCAAACCAACGACCATAACGATCGCGCATCTCGCGGAAAAGCATTTCATCGCCCTCAAGGTCTTGAACCTTGAGAGTGCGGAAACGATCAAAGACACGATCCAAGCGATCGATTTCCTGATCAGCGAGACGGCGCAGGGCAGCGAGTTCGCGCTCCCCTGACTCCTTCACCTTGCGGCGAACTTCGCTCTTGGCGCCTTCGGCTTCGAGTTCAGCAATATCTGCTTCCATCTTTTGAGCGCGACCTTCAAGGTCGGCCTCAAGACGCTTGGTGATCTGCTTCTTTTCCACACTCAGCTGGTTTTCAAGGGAAGGCAGCGCTTCGTGGCGTCCTTCTTCATCGACCCAGGTGATCATGTAGGCAGCGAAGTAGATGACCTTTTCCAGGTCCTTCGGTGCCAGATCAAGCAGGTAACCCAAACGACTGGGCACACCCTTGAAGTACCAGATGTGCGTTACGGGAGCAGCGAGCTCGATGTGTCCCATGCGCTCACGGCGAACCTTGGCGCGAGTGACCTCAACGCCGCAACGCTCGCAGATGATGCCCTTGAAGCGCACGCGCTTGTACTTACCGCAGTAGCACTCCCAGTCGCGAGTAGGTCCGAAGATCTTCTCGCAGAACAAGCCGTCTTTCTCAGGCTTGAGTGTGCGGTAGTTGATGGTTTCGGGCTTCTTGACTTCACCGTACGACCAGGTACGGATGTCGTCTGCGGTAGCAAGACCGATGCGGAGTTCGTCGAAGAAATTGACGTCTAGCACGTGTGCGTCCTTCGTTAGTTTCGGATTAACTTCTCGGTTGGGTAACTGATAGCTGGTATTTAAAGCTCGTCCACGCTGCTGGGTTCGCGGCGTGAGAGATCGATACCGAGTTCTTCGGCTGCACGGAATACGTCGTCATCGCTGTCCTTCATTTCGATGGCGACACCGTCCTTGGAAAGAACCTCAACGTTGAGGCACAAAGACTGCATTTCCTTGACCAAAACCTTGAAGGACTCCGGGATGCCTGGTTCAGGGATGTTTTCACCCTTGACAATTGCTTCGTAGACCTTGACTCGACCGAGCACGTCATCAGACTTGATGGTGAGAAGTTCCTGCAGTGCATAAGCGGCGCCATACGCCTCCAATGCCCACACTTCCATTTCACCAAATCGCTGTCCACCGAACTGTGCCTTACCCCCCAGTGGCTGCTGGGTGATCATGGAGTACGGACCAGTGGAGCGTGCGTGGATCTTGTCATCAACCAAGTGGAGCAGTTTCAGAATGTAGATGTAGCCGACTGCGATCTCACCAGGAATTGGGTCACCTGTGCGACCATCGAAAAGGTTTGCCTTGCCGTTGGGGTTAACCAACTTGAGGCCATCCTTGGTTGGCGTGGTGGAATCGAGCACGAGTGAGAGTTCCTCTTCACGCGCACCGTCAAACACAGGTGTTGCAATCTTGGTACCCGGCGGCACCGACTTCACTGCATCGGGCAAGCGGACCGCCCGAGGATCGGTGACATCGACATTCCAACCGGCAGCTGCCGCCCAACCCAAGTGGGTTTCGAGGATCTGGCCGATGTTCATACGTCCTGGTACACCCAGTGGGTTCAGAACGATGTCAACCGGTGTTCCATCTTCGAGGAACGGCATGTCTTCCTGCGGAAGAATCTTTGCAATAACACCCTTGTTGCCGTGACGGCCAGCAAGCTTGTCACCCGCGGTGATCTTGCGCTTCTGTGCAATGTAAACACGCACTAGCTTGGTAACACCCGGGGGAAGTTCATCGCCTTCATCCATGTCAAAGACACGAACACCAATGATCTTGCCGGACTCACCGTGGGGAACCTTGAGTGATGTGTCGCGAACCTCGCGAGCCTTCTCACCAAAGATTGCACGAAGCAAACGCTCTTCAGGTGTGAGTTCAGTTTCACCCTTTGGAGTCACCTTGCCCACGAGCACGTCGCCGGGGACAACATCAGCACCGACGCGAATGATTCCTCGGTCATCGAGGTCCGCGAGGACTTCTTCAGACACGTTCGGGATATCGCGGGTGATTTCCTCTGGACCGAGTTTGGTGTCGCGTGCGTCGATTTCATGCTCTTCGATGTGAATCGAGGAGAGAACATCGTCTTGCACGAGACGCTGGTTCAGAATGATGGCGTCCTCGTAGTTGTGGCCTTCCCATGACATGAATGCCACGAGCAGGTTCTTGCCGAGTGCCATTTCACCGAGATCGGTTGATGGGCCGTCAGCGAGGACCTCGCCAGATTCAACGCGCGCTCCAGCAGAAACAATTGGGCGCTGGTTGAAGCAGGTGCCCTGGTTCGAGCGACGGAATTTCTCGAGCTTGTAGGTCGTGTACGTGCCATCGTCGTTTGCAACCTCGACCATGTCAGCGGAAACTTCCTTGACCGCTCCTGCCTTTTGAGCGATAACACAGTCGCCTGCGTCATAAGCCGCACGGAATTCCATGCCGGTACCGACCAGTGGTGCCTCTGCGCGAAGCAGTGGAACAGCCTGGCGCTGCATGTTGGAACCCATGAGCGCGCGGTTGGCATCGTCATGCTCGAGGAAAGGAATCATTGCTGTTGCAACAGACCACAACTGACGTGGTGAGACGTCCATGAAGTCAACGTCCTCAGGGCGAACGTACTCAACTTCGCCACCCTTAACGCGAACCAGAACGCGGTCCCCTGTCATGGTGCCATCAAGTTCGATGGGTGTGTTTGCCTGAGCGATGACGTGCATGTCTTCTTCGTCAGCGGTGAGGTACTGGACTTCATCGAGGACGCGACCGTTGATCACCTTGCGGTATGGAGTCTCAACAAAACCGAATGGTGAGATGCGGCCATAGGTTGCGAGAGATCCGATCAGACCAATGTTCGGGCCTTCAGGGGTTTCAATGGGGCACATGCGGCCGTAGTGCGAGGGGTGAACGTCGCGGACTTCAAAACCTGCACGCTCGCGGGACAGACCACCCGGTCCAAGTGCCGAGAGGCGGCGCTTGTGGGTCAACCCTGCAAGTGGGTTGGTCTGATCCATGAACTGCGAAAGCTGTGAAGTTCCAAAGAACTCCTTGATCGATGCAACAACCGGACGGATGTTGATCAGAGTCTGCGGTGTAATTGCTTCAACATCCTGCGTTGTCATGCGCTCACGAACAACGCGCTCCATGCGGGACAGACCAGTGCGGATCTGGTTCTGAATCAATTCACCAACTGTGCGAAGACGACGGTTGCCAAAGTGGTCGATGTCGTCGGTCTCGACAACAACTTCACCACGGGGTGTGTCCATTGTTGTTTCACCAGCATGCAAACGAACCAAGTACTCGATGGTGGAGACGACATCTTCGAGTGTCAACGTGTTCTGCTCGAGAGGCATTTCCAGACCCAGCTTGCGGTTGATCTTGTAACGACCAACCTTGGCAGTGTCATAACGCTTTGGATTGAAGTAGAAGTTCTCAATCAAATTGCGAGCGTTCTCGAGTGTGGGTGGTTCGCCCGGACGCAACTTGCGGTAGATGTCGAGCAGAGCATCATCTTGGGATTCGATGTGATCCTTGTCAAAAGTTGCCATAAAGGTTTCATACTTGCCAAAACGCTCACGAATTTCTTCGCTGGTCATGCCAAGTGCCTTCAACAGAACTGTGACAGGCTGCTTGCGCTTGCGGTCAACACGGACTGCGACGAGGTCTTTTTTGTCGATTTCAAACTCAAGCCAGGCACCGCGGCTCGGAATGATTTTGGCGATGTAAACATCTTTGTCGGTCGCCTTGTCCACTGAGCGCTCGAAATACACGCCTGGGGAGCGAACCAACTGGGAAACGACAACACGCTCGGTGCCGTTGATGACAAACGTTCCCTTGTCGGTCATGAGGGGGAACTCACCCATGAACACGGTCTGGGACTTGATTTCACCGGTTTCATTGTTGGTGAACTCGGCGGTCACGAACAGTGGCGCTGAGTAGGTGAAGTCCTTTTCCTTGCACTGCTCCACCGTGTACTTGGGTGGCTCAAAGCGGTGGTCGCGGAATGAGAGGGACATCATGCCTGCGAAGTCTTCGATGGGTGAAATTTCCTCGAAGATCTCGGTCAGACCGGATACCTGCGGGATTTCGGTGTTGCCAGCGGCAAGCGCTGCGGCAACTGCCTTCTGCCACTTCTCATTGCCGAGCAGCCAGTCGAAGCTGGCGGTCTGCAACCGAAGAAGATCCGGAACCGCGAGTGGCTCACGAATCTTGGCAAATGATGCCCTGTGTAGGGATGGGGAGAGCGGGGTGACGTCGTGGGATGCCAAGACGATTCCTTCCAGTGCGCTGCGGGCCAAAGCGCTGACATTCCAATTAAGCCCTAATTGTCAAATCTGAAAAATCAGACTCGTCAACCCTGGCTAAAAAGTGAGGAGACAGCGCAAAGCAGCAGCATACCGGAGCCGGCAAGCCGCTGTCTAACGGGGTCCCCGGCAGGGGGCCGTTTGGGCTTTCAGCGCGCTGGTGAATCCCTCGATCTGAGAAACCCTGGGGGCCGACAGCAAGTCCCAGCGGTTTCGGATCATCGTTTTCACGTGCGCGATGTTCTTCAAGCACCCAAATACTGACCCCTAAATGGCAAAAGGTCAAGCCGGGCGCGGCATTTTTGCCTGTTGTAACCACTTTGTAATGCAATTTCCCATGTGAAAAGGGGCGACCAAATGGCCGCCCCTTCCCATGAATCAAGTGAGTTACTTGAGTGTGACCTTGGCGCCGGCGCCTTCGAGGGCTTCCTTTGCCTTGTCGGCTGTTTCCTTGTTGACCTTCTCAAGGATTGCCTTGGGAGCTGCTTCAACCAGGTCCTTGGCTTCTTTCAAGCCGAGGTTGGTGAGTGCGCGAACTTCCTTGATCACTGCAATCTTGTTTCCGCCGTCAGCTTCGAGAACGACATCAAATTCGTCCTGCTCTGCTGCGCTGCCGGCATCTCCGCCGCCTGCAGGTGCTGCAACGGCCATGGCCATCGGTGCAGCTGCTGTGACATCGAATGTTTCTTCGAATGCTGATACAAACTCTGAGAGTTCAAGAAGGGTCATTTCCTTGAAAGCATCCAGGAGTTGATCGGTGCTCATCTTCGCCATTGTGGCGTCCTTTCAGTAGTTGCTTGGCTCGCACCAAGCGGTTGTGAATACCGGCCGAGGGCCGGGTGGGCTTTAGCCCTCGGTGGTTTCTTCTGTTACGTCTGTTTCTTCTGCCTCAACAACGGCAGCAAGTTCTTCTGTCTCTACCTCTGCCTGAACTTCAGCCATTGGTTCGCCGTCTGTTGGGGCTGCTTCATCAGCAACGGGAGCACTTGCAACAGGTTCTGCTGCAGCTGCGCCGGGATCTGATTCGAGCTTGCCTTGCAGTGCGGCCAATGTCCGAGCGGTCTTGGACAGTGGTGCTGCGAAGAGCGCGGCAGCTTGAGACTGCTTGGCCTTCATAGCGCCTGCCAACTTGGCCAGCAAAACTTCGCGTGGTTCAAGGTTGGCGAGCTTGGTGACATCCGCAGCAGAAAGCACTGCGCCATCCATGATTCCGCCCTTGATCACAAGTGCGGGGTTTTCCTTTGCAAAGTCGCGGATACCACGTGCAGCATCCACCGGATCGCCCGAAACGAATGCAATTGCACTCGGTCCTTCAAGCAGCGAATCGAGGCCAGTGACACCGGCATCTTTCGCAGCAATCTTGGTGAGAGTGTTCTTCACCACGGCGTAGGTGACTTCTGAGCCCAATGCGCGACGCAGTGATTTCATTTGCGCAACGCTCAAGCCACGGTATTCCGTGAGCACAGCCGCGGTGGACCCGCGGAAGTGATCAGCGATCTCAGCAACTGTGCTTGCCTTATTCGGCCGTGCCATGTTGCTCCTTTCGGTATTCCCCAATAAGAAAACGCCCCGGCGCTAGGCGCACGAGGCGTGAGGTTTCAACCGAAGCGAAGCCTTACTAATCGTTCACCTGCGCTGGCCGCCCACTTGGTGGGACCTTCAACCGGCAATTCCGTTGAGAGTTGCCGGTGACCTGCGGTCTTTGGTGAGATGAAAGATACCCGCAGTGAAAATTAGGTGCGGCGGTGGGGTACCGGAATGCCCAGTGAGAGCAGGCAATTGCGAAACTCCTCAGGCTGATCAGGCGAGAACGCCGGGCTGATGCGCCCGCCAACGTTGACAATGAACCCAACAGACTTCTTGGGCCGCCCCAGATCAAGGGGCATCCAGTACTTCGGGTTGGTGGTCCCCCAAATTCGCAGTTTGCCCCAGAACCATGTCATGTCAAATTCAGTGACGCCAACGACCTCTGACAGTGGAATCGCTTTCTTGGCGCCAAGCGGGAAGTAATACCGAGGGAGCGTGAGTTGGCTGTCAGTGAGAGTCACCGATGAATCCTGATAAATATTTGACACGCTTCACTGTATAGCCGATGCCAGAGCAAATGAATGTGGGGCCGACCCGAAGGCCGACCCCACATACCGACTAACTGGCGATTTAACGAGCCCGAAGTGGCTTCTTGAGTGGATCACCCATGTACATCCGGTCGTTATTCACACCCGGTACCGCGTACACGATCCGCTTCGCAGAAGTTACCTTCTTGGCCGTCTTGGCGTTGACCATTGCGTTGAGTCCGCGGACTGCGCCCAGGAGTTGATCAGTTGTGTAAACACAGTGACCAACACCAGAGTTGCCGAGTGCCGCGATGGACAGTGCGGCATCTGGTGCCTTACCGCCTGGAGCGAACTTGGTCCAACCATCTTCCGGTGGGATGGTGTAGAAGGCAGCGGCTTTGAAGTTACCGCGGGTCTTCTTGTTCATCTTTTTGTAGGAAGCGGTCAGCTTGTCCATGAAGGCTGATGTGTTGCCTGCAGGAACAATGCCATCAAAGGTGGTGGTGATCATCAAGGTTGGAACCTTGTACACACCCTTTGGCGCTGGCAAAGCATTTACAATTGCAACTGCCTTTGGGTTAGCTGCGTAGCGGACCGCGGGGTTACCGACCGATGAATCCAATCGCGCGAGCATGGAGTTCAATGGATCAGCAATAACAGTCGTTGCGTTCAGCGTGTCACCGAACTCACCGCGCTGCTCGTCAGAGAGCAACTTGGAGTAAACAACGTTGACGT
>JBDQMZ010000068.1:0-3736 GCA_040261955.1 Candidatus Nanopelagicales bacterium | reverse complement strand
TCGAATTGTCCAAACTGCGGGTGATTCTGCGGCAGTAACCACTGTCACGACATTTAGTGATCTGCGCGGTTCGCGAGCGAGTAAGAAAGTCGCCCAAAAGCGTGCGAAGAAAATTGCTTCTTTTCTTCGCGGACAGGGTCTCATTGGAACAATTGGTACAAATGTTGAGCAAGGAACTGTCTCACCCCAAACCAAGGGCGCCCTGGTGCGCATGACGACCGATCTAGATCAAAGTCTTGCGAGCAGTTCCGACTCAGTGAGATCGCTGGTTGTGCGCTATACCAAGGGAGTGTCTCCGTTGGTCAATGGGAAAGTGGTCGGTTCAAACAAAGTCACGGGAATTATTGGCTCGGGAATGTCTCTGGGGCCAAATCTGGGGCTGCGCATGTACCGGGTTGATTTTGCCCAATCAGTTTCAGCAGCGGCTGCCCAAAAAGCTGCCAATCAAATGTCAAAAGACAAAAAAATTGAGTTCGCAGAGCCAGATAGTTTTGTGTCCGCTCAAGTTTCGAACGGCTAGTTGATCACCATATCGACACGGTCGGGCTCGTTCGGTCGGGTCCCCGTGGCATGACGACGCGTGGCACTATCGTTCTCGTCATGTACTCAGGATTCTTGGATGCTGCAGGGAGCAATTGATGGAACGCGGGTCAGGAATGGTGCATAACCACCATGAAATTGCCACTGGGTTAACTGGCGCCAAAGCTTGGCGGATTACTTATTCATCCCATGACGTCAATGGAAGTTTGACTGAATCAACAGGAATTGTTGTTGCACCGAACGTTGTTAGTTCGGGGGCACCGGTCATGACGTGGTGTCACGGAACGACTGGGCTGGGCGACGCTGCCTGTCCATCTGCGCAGCCTGACCCGGCCCGGGAGCTCATCACGTATTTCACAGCGGAAAGTACCCAACAGATTGATTATGGTGTTCCGGGGCTTCAAACTTTTATCGATGAAGGCTGGGTGGTGTGCGCGACGGATTATCAAGGTCTGGGCACCGATGGTATGCATCAGTACATTGTTAACCGCACGAATGCATTAGATGCTGTGAATATTGTCCACGCGGCTCGAGAAATAGTTCCTGCCATGGGAGCGCGCTTTGGGTGCATGGGTTGGTCCCAAGGCGGAGGCGCTGCGGCGGCGGTCGCAGAACTGGAACCGAGTGATTATGGCGACCTCGTTCTTGTTGGGACGGTTACCATGTCACCGGGTGTGCCATCAATTGCATTGGCTCATCCAGCGGGGCCTTCTGCTGCGGCAAGTGATGCCTCACTCGCCCCTGACTCTCATTTGGTCATGCTGATGTGTGGCTTCCAAGCCGCTAACCCGAACACACTTGAGCTGTCTGATGTCTTTACACCTCTGGGAGTGGGCATTATTAATCAGGCGTGGAACACCCAGCCGGTTCATCACCTCAATGACACGATGGCTCGGATGTTTAGGCTCAACGGTCCAATCATGAAAGCACCTCCCGAGAATTCGAATGCTTGGCAGGTGGCGATAGCGGCGGGCTCTGCGGGAACACGCAAACCCTGCGCTCCGATTCTGATGTGCGTTGATGAATTCGATGGAGGCACCGTTGTTCCAGTGGTGTGGCAGACGGCTTATCAGGAGGCGGTTGAGGCGCTGGGCGGCTCGGTTGAAGTTCGCCGATACCCCCACGATGATCACTTCTCGCTACCCGCGAGTTGCGTCACGGATGCGCATGCCTGGCTAGCGAACCTCATCTAGGAGTAGCAAGCCTCTTTTTAAGGGACTGGATCTAGTTGTGGGTCCTTGGAACCTTTGGTCAACGCGTTGCCAACAAGAGGGAACACGAGAACAGTGAGTGCTCCTGCACCAACGAGTGCGGCGGCATTTGCGGTCGTCATGTAACCATTGGCAACTTCGATCCCAGTGACGGCAACAATGATGGGAAGTCCCGTTGCAACGTACAGTGAGAAGCGAGCCCTTTCCCTTGGGTCTGGCAGCGCTCTGCGGTAAAGGAAGAATTGAACAACTCCCCGGGCCAGGAAAATATAGATAAAGAATCGGATCATGGGGAATGGATTCGCAATGATCGAGGCAATATCGAGGTTGGCTCCAGAAACGATAAAAAATAGCGGAATCATGAATCCAAAACCAATGGATTCAATGCGCACGCTCAACTTGGATTCCTCTGATGGTGGTGCGAATCGTCGCACGATCACTCCCGCGATGAAGGCTCCCAAGACGGCGTCCAATCCAAATTCACTTGCGATCGTGAGTAGAACAATGATCAGGAGCAAGGCGAATCGGAGTGCCGTTTGGGAACTGGTGTTATGTCCCCGTTCAAAAATCTTGCGCACTCGATCGGTGGCAAACCGATTTCCAATCACAGCGAGTAGTAACGCAATTGCACCGAACACAAGCAGGCTAATGATCGCGGCGAAGGAGGACTTGGTGCCGAGCAGTACGGCGATTGCGATGATCGGTCCAAATTCACCCCATGCCCCTGCTCCCATGAAGAACGTCCCAAACTTGGTTCCGAGCTCACCTTTGTCGCGCAGCATTGGCAGCAATGTTCCGAGGGCTGTTGAGGACAGTGCGATCGCAACGGCCACAGTGTCTTCGATCTTGCCAGTTTCGGTCATGATGAGTGCGGCGACTAGTGCGACAACGAGTGAAAGAACCCAGCCAATGGCTGCCAGTTTCCCGCTCTGGCCCCGAATAGCCCGCTGCTCTAGTTCAAGCCCTGCCAAAAAGAAAAGCAGACCAAGGCCCAACTCACTGAGGAGTTCAATGGAACCATCGGGTTGAATCCAACCCAGTGCCTCTGGACCAAAAATGATGCCAGCGCCAAGGAGGAGCACCACCTCTGCCACCTTGATGCGAAAAAGCCCGACCAGCAGGGGGACAAATGCGGCAATTGCTGCGATGGCGACGAGGGAGGTATATTCCTGGTTCACGAGTCCTGAGCGTAGTGGCACAGTCAACGAAGCACTCGCATGTGGGATCAAAGAGAAATTTCTCATTAGGATAGGGGGGTGGCGCAAACCAACCCTGATCGCTCGTCATATTTTCCTGCGATTGAAAAGAAGCACGGGCTTCCCATGTCCCATTGGTTTGACCAGATGTCCGAGATTTCTGACTGGAAGTACCCGGAACAGATCGCTTACCTCAGGGAGAATCATGGCTTCAGTCAGGCCCACGCAAATGCTTTAGTGCTCTATTGCAGAGGCTCGAAGAGCGCCCGAAGGTATGACACCTTTGAGGAGTTCCTTGCTCCACTTGATTCGGTTAAGCAGGGGACTCTCAAGGAGATCTTTGCCGCCATCACGAGCAAATTCCCCAAGGCGGAGTTGGTCATTGCTTGGAATCAGCCAATGCTCAAACTTCGAGGCCAGTATGTCTTTGGAGCATCGGCATCTACTCACCACTTAGTTCTTGCACCGATAAGTACCGAGGTCCTGGAAACTTTCAAACCTCGACTTGAGGGATACGTGGTCAATAAAAAGACTTTCAGGGTTCCTGTTGACTGGAAAGTTAACAAGAAACTCTTGCAAGACATGGCTCGCGCCAGAATCGCTGAGATTCCAAAATAAAGTTTGTGCACAAAGGTTAAGGCCCGAGGCGCATGTGCACCTCGGGCCTTAACCAATTGAATTAACTATTTCTTGAGATCAAACCGATCGGCATTCATGACCTTGTTCCACGCTGCAACAAAGTCGTTTGCGAACTTCTCCTGTGCATCATCTGAGGCATATACCTCAGAG
>JBDQMZ010000067.1:0-9509 GCA_040261955.1 Candidatus Nanopelagicales bacterium | reverse complement strand
GCCTGCTAATTCGGGCCCATAGCTCAGCTTGGTTAGAGCGCTTCCCTGATAAGGAAGAGGTCGATGGTTCAAGTCCATCTGGGCCCACTCAATTCTTGACCCGCTCTTACCTGTTAGCGCGGGCCTTAAAAGCCCCACGGCTGCTCGCCAACGCGTAACGACTTGGCCCGATCGCCCGGGAGGTTGGCTGGTCCCATGAACAGTATTTGACCGAGGTTTAAGTCAAGAAGTTCCCATCGCAGAGGCCTCCGCCTCACCGATCAACTGGATCGTGCACCACGCCGAAGTTACCACCATCAAAGGAAACAGTTACCGGCTCAAAGACACACCCAACCAACTAGCCAGCGAAAAACCAGAGAACACTGCACAATAAACCCCACGGCGTAGCCTACTTTTCAATACTGAAAATGGCCCACTATTCGAAGATCGTTAACAGTGAGAGGAATTTTTGTACATGCGGGCGTCAACTAACGCAATAATTCCGGGTCCGGAGAACATTGAATTTTCCTACAATGATCAGCCGTTTCTTGGGACTCAAGGTGACACGATTGCATCAGCCTTAATCAATGCCGGGCAGTATTCATGTCGAGTTACCGCGGATGGCGAACCACGCGGAGTCTTCTGCGGCATGGGGGTATGTCAGGAATGTGCCGTCCGCGTAAATGGAAGTGAAGGCGAACTTGCCTGCATGACGTACCTCAAGCCCGGAATGAATATTCGCTCGCAGCTGCAGTATCGAGATATCCCGCACCAAGAAGGTACTGACCTACCCGAAGTTTCACTTGATGTTGATGTGTTGGTTATTGGTAGTGGTCCAGCTGGCATGTCAGCGGCTGTAGTCGCGTCTGAAGCAGGTTTACGTGTTGCCCTCGTTGACGAACGCGGCGCGCTGGGAGGTCAGTATTTCAAGCAGCCGGCCAGTGATTTTACACTGATTGAAAACAAACTAGATCGCCAATATGTCAAAGGCCGCGAGTTAATTGATCGACTTCACAAAAGTTGCGTCTCAATTCTTTCAGGTTATCTCGTATGGGGGGCGTTCTCACGCAAAGAGGTACTCCTTGCAGGAAAGCACGATCGAATGCGGATCAGCACAAAGCACATTGTGCTCGCGACTGGAGCTTTTGAAATCGGAGTACCGGTTAGCGGATGGACGACCCCTGGAGTTATGACCACAGGCGCCGCGCAAACACTCTTACGTTCATATCGCGTTGCCCTGGGCACCGAAGTAATGATTTCAGGCAACGGCCCACTCAACGTGCAAATGGCCGCTGAGTTACTCAAATCCGGGGTGAAGGTTCGAGCCCTCACTGAAACCAGCAAGCCCCTTGGTCTTCGAAATATTCTTCGCAGTGCAAAGTTAGCTTGGTACTCACCCGGCCTCTTTTTCGATGGCCTGGGTTACCTGTTCCTCTTGACTCGAAAAGGAGTTCGCTTCCGTCAAGGTGCTGCAGTTGTTGCAATTAGTGGTGATTCACAGGTTACGGGAGCTGAGGTCGCGCGCTTGGATAGTGAAGGTTATGGAATCCCAGGAACCGAGGAACTTTTCAGTGTCAATGCAGTTGCTATGGGTTTTGGGTTTGTTCCATCAAATGAAATAGCTCGATCACTCGGGTGTGAACACGAAGTGGACCCCAGTACGGGTCTATTACGCGCCACTAAAGACGATCGGGGACTCAGCAGTGTGAACGGCGTCTGGATCGCGGGTGATAGCGCAGGAGTTGGTGGGGCGCAGGTAGCCGTAGCTCAAGGAACAATTGTGGGAAGCAGCATTGTGCAGGATCTTGGTGTTGCTCTAAGTCCACAGCTTCAACGAGCTCTGCAAAATGCATCCAGTAAAAAGAAACGAGCAGAGAAGTTTCAAGCGGTTTTGTGGAAAATTTTCGCCGGACCACTCATCGGCAGTAAACTGGCCAAGGAACAGACAACTATTTGTCGGTGCCTTTCACTCTCGCGAGCAGATATCGAAAACACTCTCGAGCCTGATATCCGTAGTGCGGGAGCCCTGAAGCGGATTAATCGAGCGGGAATGGGCAAGTGCCAAGGCAGGTACTGTTCCAGTTTTTCCATTGAGTTGGCAGCAAAAAATTCAGGTCAACAACACGACGCCCATTCAGGCTATTCACCCGCAGTGCCGTATAAGCCCGTTACAATCGGCGAGATTGCGTATCCCGATGAGGCTATGCGGAAAAACTCAGCTCAGAGTTGAGTTCAGCGATCAAAGGCATGATCATCCCCACTCTTTCGATCCCCTCGGCACCCAACTCTGCAAATGTTGTCAACGGTGGCCGGACGTCTCCGACCGGATAGCCGCGGCGTGCTGCCAACGCTTTGGAGTAACACTGATGACCGTAGGTGGGGTGTCCTTGAGCGATTATGTGATCAATCTTCGCAATTAATTGTCCGAGTTTTCGAGCCTGCTCAATCTGCCCGGCGGCAAGCAAATTGCAAATTTCGGTGGAAGCTTCCGGTATGTAGTTCGCATACGGATTCACGTAACCAGTTGCCCCTAGTAAGTAAGAGTCCACCACTCGTTCGCCAGCAAAAACATGCATGAGGCCATCGGAATACTCGATAATGTCAGGGATGCGACCCAAATCCATGCTGGCTTCTTTGATGTAGCGAATGTTGTCAAACTCTTTGGTGAGCTGTCCAACAAACTTTGCGGACATGTCGACATTTGAGGTAAAGGGGTTGTTGTAAATCATTATGGGAAGTGAAACTTCTTTACAGATGCTCTCGTAGTATTTGGTGATCTCTGATTCTGTGGGTGTGTAGTAGTACGGCGGAAGGATCATTAGTCCGTCAGCGCCTAAGTCTTCAGCTTCTTTGCTGTAACGTGTAGCACTCGTTGTTGAGGCATTCATTGTTCCCACGAGCACGTCCATGCGACCAGCCACATGTTCGACACTTGACTCCAGGATCTCGGTTCTTTCTGAATCGGTAACGGTCAGAAATTCACCGGTGGTTCCTAAGAGGATTACACCAGGCGACCCGCAGGAAATTTGCCAATCAAGGAGGCCTTTGAGGGCTTCGATATCGAGTTCTTGTTCCTTTTCGGTGAAAGGTGTAACGAGAACTCCGTAACTACCGGCAAATGGTTTCACAGTGATAATCCTTTGTGTGATCAGGTCGATAGGCAAAGGGTAATATACATGTTGTGTCGGCCCCAAGGAACGAGTTCCTTAAACTAAAGCAGTTTGACACAATTGTCATTGGCGGCGGAATTGCCGGTGCCGCAACATGTTTTTATCTTTCTCAAAGTGGTGCGCACACCGCACTCCTTGACATGTACGACCTCAACACGGGAGCGTCAGGTCGCAATGCGGGTAGTTTGCACGGGCAGATTCAATATGAACCATTTGATCAGTTGGGCGCTGACTGGGCCCGCACTTTTTTGCCAGCATTGGAATTTCTTGCAGACTCAATTAGCCTCTGGAAAGGTCTGCCCGAGTTGTTAAACTCCGATCTTGAGATTTCCTCAAATGGTGGAATCATGGTGGCGGAGAAAGAAGAAGATCTCCGGCAACTCCAGGTAAAAGTGGACTTAGAAAACAGCATTGGAATCCCCTCAACCATGCTTTCACACTCCGAACTGGTAGAAAAGGCTCCCTATGTTTCCCAGCAAATGGTGGGTGCCGCATTTTGTCCCATTGAGGGAAAAGCTAACCCGCTCCTAGCGACCCCAGCATTTGCAAAGAAAGCACGGGAACATGGTGCAACAATTCACACTGGTGTCGAGGTACTCAAGATTCACAAAATGAAAGACTCCTTTCTGCTCACGACTACCTCAGGGGATTACCGTTGCAGGAAAATTGTGCTGACATCTAATGCTGGATTATCTCGCCTTGTTGGTCCACTGGGACTCGACGCCCATGTCGTGAATTCCCCTGTCCAGGTCAGTGTGACTGAACAGGTTCAGCACTACATCAATTACTTGTTTTATTTCACGTCGGAAAAGTTAACCCTCAAGCAAGCAAAGTCAGGTTCGATCCTGATCGGTGGAGGGTGGCCTGCGACCACCCATTTGGACGGAAGTGTCAGTGTGAACCCCGATTCGCTGCGTTCAAATTTACGGGTGGCCTTAAAAGTTGTCCCCGGTCTGTCGCAGGTCAAAGTGATTCGCACCTGGGTGGGAATGGGAAGCCAAACACCTGATCAACGACCAGTAATTGACTCATTACCAGGATTTCCTGGGGCTTACGTGGGCATTTATCCTTCACTAGGTTTTTCAGCCGGTCCATTACTTGGTAAGACTCTTGCCGAACTGGCTTTGTGCGATGATTCAGAACGAGATCTTTCGGCGTTCCGTTTCGACAGATTTACAAACCCCGCTTCGGCTCTGGCGGGGTGTGGAGATTAATGGGTGGCTCAGCTACGCATACTCGCGCGGGTGAAAATGAACTCGCCGGAAAGAGAATTCTGCTCACCCATGCACTCAGCGGGAATGGCCCGGCAATAGCGAGTGCATTGACCGCTGCGGGAGCGAGCGTATTGGCTCAGGTCGCGTTGGCCGACCACAGCCCAGCACCCCTTGTCAACCCTCCATACAGATTGATTTCCGCGACAATGGATACCCCGGAAGCAGCCCGCGCGTTGTGGCAGGAAGTCGAACACGAAGTGATCGATGTTGTGGTTCTCAATTGCGCATCTATGAAACGGGCCAGCGTGACTGATTCGGTCCGGGACTGGGACGCTGCTTGGGATTGCATGTGGTCGTCGAATGTTGTGGGACCCAGCGCATTAATAAAAGCGGCACTCCCTCACTTTATAAAAAACGGCGGGGGAGTCGTAATTACCGTTTCGGCTTGTTCCTCAAATATTTCACAGTTGGAAAGTGATCAATACGCCTATGGTGGAAGTATCGCGGCAATTGAGTCAGTAACAAAAACCGTAGCAAGAAATTACGCGGCTGCGAACATCCTTGCTCACAACGTGGCGCCTGATCACCACACCACGGCCACTACACCGGACCAGGTTGGCCTCTTAACCGTTTTTCTGGCAACAGGAAAGGCGCGACACCTCAGCGGCGCCACCTTTGACATGAATTCGGGCACATTCATCAGATGAAACCCGTTGAGATTCTCGTTTATTGGATTGCAAGTGTGCGCACTGCGGGATCTGTCACACCTAAAGCATGGTTGGTGACCGATTCCGTGACAGTACTGCGTGGCAAGAGATTACGGGTTATTCCCGTGCGAGCTGAGTAGGAACCGTGGATTCCGTCATTCCTACCAGAATGTTCTTGGTGCCAGGTGCCAACTCGCTGGAAGCACAACTTCTTAGGGATCGATAGCAGATTCATGACCCGCACTACTCCTTAGCACTGAACCAGAAGCTCGAACGTATCTACGAGGTTCTCTGCGGACCGAATTCAGGGCCCCAAGACTCCCTACTTCATTTCAATACGAGCTGGTAAGAAGGGAATAATAAGTACGATTGACGAACGAAGGTGCGCAAAACGCACATGAGACACGTATAATCGCGAAAGCGTCGGTCAAAATGTGCGTCCTGCGGGACATGATAGGGGAGATGAGAACAGTGCAAAACGCTCACAGTGGTAATGCCTATCTCGTCGGTGGTGTACGAACTCCGGTCGGCCGCTATGCAGGTGCACTCTCAGCCGTTCGAAGCGATGATCTTGCAGCGTTAGTCCTGCATAGTTTGGTGAACCGATTAGCTATAAACCCTCGGGAAATAGACGATGTAATTCTGGGGGCCGCCAATCAGTCCGGCGAGGACAATCGAAATCTAGCTCGAATGGCAGCATTGCTGGCTGAATTGGGCGATTCGGTACCAGGCCAAACCGTCAATCGGCTCTGTGCCTCCGGACTTCAGGCGATTGCCAGCGCCGGTGCGGTGGTCAAATCCGGCGAGGCGGATCTGATACTCGCAGGTGGTTCAGAATCCATGTCCCGGGCCCCATGGGTAACAGCCAAGCCGCTTGCACCTTTTGCAAAACCCACGGAAGTATTCGATACAGCGCTGGGGTGGCGGTTTGTCAACCCCAAGATGCGCACCCTTGACGACGGTGATGCAACACTTTCATTGGGCGAGTGCACCGAAAAGTTGGCGGAGCTTTACGGCATAACCCGAGATCAGGCCGATCATTTTGCCGCTCGCTCACATGAACGGGCAACACAAGCATGGGCCGCGGGTAATTTTGATGGCGAAGTTATCGAAATTCCCGTCGTGACAAAGAATGACACAATTTTTATTCGCACCGATGAAACAGTTCGCCCAGACACTACATTTGACAAATTACAGTCCCTTAACCCTTCTTTTCGTCCGAGCGGTGTTACCACAGCGGGTAATGCGTCTCCCCTTTCAGACGGAGCTAGTGGGATTGTCGTTGCTTCGGAAAAATCAATTGCAGAACACGGTTGGACACCGCGAGCGCGCATTGTGTCCTATGCAGTTGCGGGAGTAGCTCCGAGTTTATTCGGCCTTGGACCGGTGCCTGCGATTCGAAAACTATTGGAACGAACAGGATTGTCACTTGAGGACATAGGAGTTATTGAAATCAATGAAGCCTTTGCCGCGCAGGTTCTGGCCTGCACCACGGAATTAGAGATTGACCCGCAGCGCATCAATGTTTCTGGAGGGGGAATCTCTCTTGGGCATCCGCTAGGTTCAAGTGGCTCACGGCTAGTGCTTAACGCGCTCGGTGAGCTCGAGCGAACGGAGGAAAGATTTGCGGTTGTGTCACTATGTATCGGGGTCGGACAAGGAGCAGCGATGCTAATTGAGAGGGAAAATTCCACATGATCAAGGATTTGGATGTGAAGAATAATGAATCTCACTGATTTACAAACCGAAGAAAATTTTGACCCAGAAGTTCCAGAAAAGTCCAAGGACTACATCAGATCCCTTGAACGCGGCCTAGCTGTCATTCGTGCATTTTCCTCGGGTTCCCGCTCACTGACACTCACCGAAGTGGCTAATGCAACGGGCATCAGTCGAGCTTCTGCTCGCAGATTCTTACTCACACTCTTGGAATTGGGATACGTTGGATCAGACGGACGTTCCTTTTACTTACGGCCAAGGGTGCTCGAGTTGGGTCAGGCGTACTTGCGCTCGGAAAGTGTTTCTGTGATCGCTCAAAGCCACCTTGAAATACTCACCAAAGAACTTGGAGAATCGTGTTCGGCGAGCGTTCTCGACGATGCGGACATTATTTACACGGCACGATCTGCGGCAAATCGAATAATGTCCATCAATCTGGCCGTGGGTCAGCGGTTGCCCGCTTATGCAACTTCGATGGGCCGGGTCCTGCTGGCATTTTCACCCGAACCAGTGATTAGCGGCTATTTACAGCAATACGAAAGAACGCAGTTCACCAATCAAACCGTCACTGATGAGAAGGCTCTTCTTTCTATTTTGCGCGAAACCGCCAAACAAGGCTGGGCCATGATTGATCAGGAACTGGAAGAAGGGGTCCGCTCGATTGCCGTACCGGTTCGAGACCCCTCGGGGAAAGTTTTGATAGCGATCAACGTAAGCGTACATGCAACTCGGGTAAGCACAGAAGTCCTCAAGCGCGAGTTTTTACCCAAGTTGAGTAATGCTGCTCGTGAGATTGAGGCTGATCTAGTAAATCGACCCTGAGGCTAGTTCACCGCACCGATGCAGATGTATTTCATTTCCAGGAACTCTTCAATGCCGTGAAGTGAGCCTTCCCGACCAACACCAGACTCTTTAACTCCTCCAAAAGGTGCCCCTTCATAGGAGATAAGACCTGTATTGACGCCAACTACCCCAACTTCTAGTTTCTCGCTTACTCGCCACATTCGAGCTAGGTCTTGGGTGAAGAAGTAGCCGGCCAGGCCGAATGGCGTGGAATTAGCCATTTCGAGGCCTTCCTCTTCAGTCTCAAAAATGAAAATAGGTGCTACTGGACCAAATGTTTCTTCACTGGCAATTGTCATATCCATGGTGGCAGAAGTTATCAAGGTTGGCTCAAAAAATGTGCCACCGATTGAATGGCGGTTTCCACCCACAACTACTTTGGCTCCTCGTGACACTGCATCGGAAATGTGTGATTCCACTTTCTCAACGGCCTCGAAATTGATCAAAGGCCCCTGTTGAACATTACTTGAAAATCCATCTCCTACATTGAGTTTCGCAACTGCCGTGGAGAGGGCTTCCACAAAACGATCATGAATTCCGGCTTGAACAAAAATTCGGTTAGCACACACGCAGGTCTGGCCTGAGTTACGGAATTTTGAATCAATGGTTCCTGAAACTGCTACCTCGATATCGGCGTCATCGAAAACAATTACAGGAGCGTTCCCTCCTAATTCCATCGCGACTTTTTTCACAGTGTGTGCGCAGTCCGACATGAGTTTCTTACCGACTTCTGTGGAACCGGTAAAGCTAAGGGCTCTGATCGCCGGACTCGCGGTCAACTCAGGTCCAATCACCGAGGCAGGGCCGGTAAGCACCTGCAACACACCAGGGTGAACCCCAGCCTCCAATGCCAAACGGCCGATTGCCAGCGCAGATAGCGGGGTTTCAGCTGCAGGTTTAATAATCATTGGGCAACCAGCGGCAATCGCTGGCCCTGCCTTTCGGGCAATCATTGCCATGGGGAAATTCCAAGGTGTAATCGCTGCCGTCACGCCAATGGGTTGACGAATGGTTAACAGCCGACGGCTACTGACATTTGTGGGAATCGTTTCGCCATAAAGTCGCTTTACTTCTTCCGCGAACCACTCAATGAAGTTGGCCCCGTAGAGAATCTCGCCACGTGCTTCTTCCAGTGGTTTTCCCTGCTCGAGCGTCAAGATTTCGGCTAAGGAATCCACATTTGCAACAATCAGGTCAAACCATTTCCGCAGGACTCGAGAGCGTTCCACAGCGGTGAGGCCACTCCACGCGGGAAGTGCCGCCTGTGCGGCGGCGATAGCGGTGTGAACGTCAGCTTGGCTCGCGCTGGCGACCTGTGTAATCACTTCGCCCGTGGAAGGATTGGTTACAGGGAATGTTTGGCCTTGGGATCCGCCAACCCATTCACCATTGATTAAGAGCTCGCTGTGGAGCAATTCTTGGGCGGTAAATTGGGCAACCATAGGATCTCCATCCTGTTGGAAAAGTATATAGACAAGTGGCAGGATAGCGGATATGTTCTCTATACGAATATGTATCCGCAAATCGCACAAACGGTGTGCCGAATAAATGAGCCAGTGCAGTCCTGATTGGAGATGTTGTGACCTTGCTTGAAGCTGATCGACAGTCAATGTTTCATCCATTTACTGCCCTGGCAACCCATGAAGATGTAGGCCCGCAGCGAGTCTTTTCCTCGGGGCGGGGTTCAACGCTTGTGGATATCAATGGTGAGCGGTACCTCGATGCACTTGCCGGCTTGTGGTGCGTCAACGTTGGGTACGGCAATGAGCAAATGGCCGATGCAATTTCAGCGCAGGTCAAGAAGTTGTCTTTCTATCATTCATTTGCAGGGATGGCCGTCGAACCATCTGTTGAACTAGCACAGCGGCTGGTGCAAATGG
>JBDQMZ010000066.1:0-17162 GCA_040261955.1 Candidatus Nanopelagicales bacterium | reverse complement strand
TAATGAATCTATGACAAAGCTCAGGGCGGCCAATCCCAATGTTTTGCAGAAACCTCTGAAATTGTTCATTGCCCTGAACCTCGCTGCGACCGCGCTGTTATCTGCCTGTTCGAATGGGAACTCCGACGCTTCGATGGAAAGCGGTGCGAGTGCGAGTCAGTCCGCAGATGATCACTTTGAGGGTGATGCACAGAATGATTCGATACTCACTGATGAAGCGGGTAATGAATTGAGCATGGGTGACAACATTGAGCTGCCGACCGATTGGCCAGCACAGGTACCCACGCCCGCGGGATCCCTCATCGCGGTCAGCATCATTGACAGCTCCACTGCCATTGGAACCTGGGCGGTTACCAGTGACGTGTACGCGGCACAGGAAATTTTCAAAGGCGAATTGGACACTCTCGGCTATTCCACAAAGGCAGCGCCAGACCTCAGCGCCGAGGGAATAGTGGTCTTCACAGCACAAGGAAACGGCTTAGATGTCACCGTGAGCGCAACACTCGGCGAGAAGGATTCCGATCCCGGACAGATCACAATTCTGGTGAACCCAGGGTTCTAGCTGATGCTCGCCCGCGAAATTGCGCCCAGCACTCCGTGAACAAATGAGGCAGACTCATCAGTTGACAGTTCTTTGGCCAATTCAACCGCTTGGCTGACCACCACGGCATCAGGAACTGAATCATTGAACAACAGTTCAAAAGTGGCCACCCTGAGAATCGCCCTATCCACCGTGGGCATTCGATCGAGGGTCCAACTCGTCGAATTCTTGGTGATCAGGGCATCAATTTCATCCAGGTGATCGGAGACTCCCTGAGCAATAACCACCGCATACTCATTCAAGGCACCATCGCCATCGGCCTCTCGGCGCCTTTGGTGCTCACCGAGAACCATGACGATTGGAACTGACTTGGCATCGGCTTCAAACACGATGTCTAAGGCACGCTTGCGGGCTTTCCCGCGAGCACTCATTAGTCGTTCACGCGACCGAGGTAGGAACCATCTCGCGTATCGACCCGAACCTTGGTGTCCGATTCAATGAATAATGGCACCTGAATCTCTGCACCGGTTTCAAGAGTTGCTGGCTTGGTACCACCACTGGAACGGTCACCCTGAAGCCCTGGTTCTGTGTAGGTCAGCATGATTTCGACTGAAGCTGGCAGTTCAACAATGATGGGAACACCCTCGTGAATGGCAACCTGCGCGGTCTGGTTCTCCAGCAGGTACTTGGCATTGTCTCCCACTACGGAGTCTGGGACTGGAATTTGATCGTATGAAACATTGTCCATGAAGATCCAACTGTCACCATCGCGGTACAGGTATTGCATGTCCTTCTTATCCACATTGGCAGTCTCAACCTTGACTCCCGCGTTGAACGTCCGGTCAACGACCTTGCCAGAGATAACATTCTTCAACTTGCTTCGAACGAAAGCGCCACCTTTACCGGGCTTAACATGCTGAAAGTCGATCACGGTCCAGAGTTGACCATCAATGTTGAGGACCAAACCATTTTTCAAGTCATTACTAGTTGCCACGATCAAAACCCATCTGTAGGGGGCGCGAGCCCCACGCTTGTTAACTCATTACTTTCAGTTACCAGGTGCCCTGTGTCATTTGGGCTGGCGCAACTTTACCTCGTGCAGAGTGCTGCTGTGCGCCTAGTCCCCTGGTTGCAGAGCCCGCAGGGCGTCCAGCGCATGTAAATATGAATTTATGCCGAATCCAGCGATGACTCCCGTTGCCACTCCACTAATCACAGAGGTGTGACGGAATTCTTCTCGGGCAGCGGGATTGCTAATGTGCACTTCGATCAATGGAGCCGTGAGGAGTGCACATGCGTCCCGGATCGCATACGAATAATGAGTAAATGCCGCAGGATTCATGATCACGGGAGTAGATGCGTCAGCAGCCTGATGGAGCCAGCCGATGATTTCACTTTCGGAGGCACTCTGGCGAACATCTACCGTGAATCCCAACTCAGAACCTCGAGACACAAGTGTGGCTGCGAGATCTTGATAGGTGCTTGACCCGTAAATCTCCGGTTCGCGCGTTCCGAGGCGGTCAATGTTTGGACCATTGATCACCAGAACTTCTTGATTCATGGACACAACACTAGCGGAATCTAGTCAGGAACAATGCTCCCGTAAGCCGAAACAAGGAGCGAGGGATCAGGGCCTTCCAGCACACTGGGAACACCAATCGAGTCCAAAACCACGAATCTCAATAGAGTTCCTCGAGCCTTTTTATCCACCTGCATGGCCGAATAGAGTGAATCCCAGCGCCCAGCGGGATAGGTGGTGGGTAAGCCAATGACCTCCAGCACTTTCCTGTGGGCGTTCAAATCCTCATCAGACAATCGGCCCGCGATATTGGCCAACTCCGCTACGTACATGATCCCGACAGAAACGGCTGCGCCGTGTCTCCATCGATAATTTTCAACTTTCTCAACAGCATGCCCGAAAGTGTGTCCGTAGTTCAAAACTTCGCGTCCCAGAACTCCAGTGGCTGAACCCATCTCCATGAAGTCGCCCGACACGACTCGCGCTTTCACCGTCACTGCCCTGACCACCAGTGATTCCAATTGGGCCGAGTTTGGATCCACTGATTCAATCGGAAACTCAAGGATTGTGTCCAGGATCGTTGGGTCACTGGTGAAACCAACCTTCGCGACTTCAGCCAGACCTGCACGCAGATCGTTTTCGGGAACGGTGTCCAAGGTGTTTAAGTCCGCGATTACAGCCCATGGACTGTAGAAAGCTCCGACAAGGTTCTTTCCAGCATCGGTGTTGATCCCAGTCTTCCCACCAACTGAAGCATCGACCATTCCCAGGAGGGTCGTTGGCACCGCGATCCATTTGATGCCTCGGAGCCAGGTTGCTGCCACAAAACCAGCGAGATCCGTTGTTGCGCCACCACCTAACCCGACTATTGCGTCGCTGCGAGTAAAGCCCGCTGTTCCGAGCACACTCCAGCAAAAGCCAAGAACCTCGGGGGTCTTCGCGTCTTCAGACTCGGGAACCTCGATAAGAACGCACTCTCTGCCCGCTGACTCAAGTTCAGTCTTCATCGCCTCAGCACTCGTGCGCAAAACTCCAGGGTGAATTACGGCGACCCGGTGTGCTTCGGAGACGGATTCAACGATCTCCTGCATGAGCCCACGCCCAATGGTGACCGTGTAGATTCTTTCCGCGCTCACTTCAATGCAATGGGTAGTCATTACTGGCTGCTTTCTAGGTATTGACGCAATTCGTTCGCGCATTCTGAGGGTGACAACTGTGATGTGTCCACGGATACGTCCGCTAATGATTCATAGATTGGTGTTCTCTCAGCAAGTAACTTGATCATGTTGGCTCGTACATTTCCCAGCAGTAGGGGTCGGGCTTGATTCATTCCGACTCTCTTAAGTGCACTAGAAATATCAACCATTAGCCAGGCAACGGGGACTTTTCGCAGGGTCTCTTGAGTGTCCGAGTTTAAAACCGCCCCGCCACCGACCGAAATGATCTGAGTTCTGTCTGAGTTCATGGCATCGGTGATCGTAGAAGCAACACAGTCTCGCTCAAGCGCTCTGAAAGCTTCTTCGCCCTGATTGAGGAATATGCCTGAAATGGAATCGCCTGCCGTTTGTTCAATTAGGGCATCGGTGTCAGAGAATTCCCCACCTACAAGTTGGGCCAACTCCTCGCCCACTGTGCTTTTGCCAGCACCTGGCGCTCCAATCAAAACAAGAATGGCCATGGAAATGCCTACTTGTTACTCATTGACGGAAAGGTCAATGGAAATAGCAAGATTGTTTAGATAGCCGGCAATGTTTCGGGCGCATTCCTCGACAGAGTCGCCGCCAAATTTTTCTAGCAGTGCCTCTGCCAGAACTAGTGCAACCATTGCCTCAGCAACAACTCCTGCTGCAGGAACTGCGCACACATCTGAGCGTTGATTAATGGCGACAGCTTCTTCACCGGTGCTTACATCAACGGTTCTCAGGGCCTTTGGAATAGTTGAAATTGGCTTCATGGCGGCTCGGACGCGAAGCATCTCCCCCGTGCTCATGCCACCCTCAGTTCCACCGGATTTACCCGATGTACGAGCCACACCACCGGAAGCCGATGGCACCATTTCATCCTGAGCTAGGGATCCACGGATCTCAGCGAGTGAGAAACCATCACCCACTTCAACACCTTTGATGGCTTGGATCCCCATGAGGGCGGCAGCAAGTTTTGAGTCAAGACGCCTATCCCAGTGGGTATGACTGCCAAGGCCCGGTGGCAATCCTGTGGCAATAACTTCAACTACACCACCCAATGTGTCGCCATCCTTATGAGCGGCCGTGATCTCCGCCTCCATGGCCTCAGCGGCGCTCGGATCAAGACACCGCACGGGACTGGCATCGATAGCGTCCTGATCACTGGGCAATGCCAGACCAGAACTGGCCGCACCTCCAATGCGTACAACGTGACTGATCACCTTAATTCCCGCAGCTTGCTCAATGAACTTCTTGGCAACAACCCCAAGAGCCACCCGCGCAGCCGTCTCTCGAGCGCTTGCTCGTTCGAGCACAGGGCGTGCATCGCTGAAACCGTACTTCTGCATTCCAGCCATGTCAGCATGTCCGGGGCGTGGTCTGGTGAGGGGTGCGTTGCGCGCAAGCTGGGCAATTTCCTCGGGATCTACCGGGTCCGGGCTCATTACGACTTCCCATTTGGCCCATTCTGAGTTCCCGACCTCGACCGCAATTGGGCCGCCTAGGCTCACGCCGTGCCGCACCCCGCCAAGGACGCGGACGACGTCCTTTTCGAATTTCATTCGCGCACCGCGGCCTGCTCCGAGCCTGCGGCGAGCCAGATCAACACCGATGTCGTCTGTGGTCACTTGAATTCCCGCCGGGAGCCCTTCAATGATCGCGGTCAGCGCAGGTCCATGTGATTCCCCTGCTGTAAGCCAACGCACGCGATCCACCATGGCTGCATTCTGTCAGATGAGACCTCCTGCGCCAGTGATCAGCCTGCGTAGGCGATCCCCGAGATGATCACACCACACACCATGAACGGGCCGAATGGAATATTCGCGCCCCGCGAATCACGAAAGTGAATCCAGATTGCATAGATAGCCGCCAAAGCAAATGCGATGAATGTGCCCCACCAGAGGTATTCCCAACCCAGCCAACCGAGATATGTACCTACGACCAGTGCGTACTTGACATCACCCATTCCCATTCCACCAAGGACGTTGGCAGCACCGTATGCCAACATCAGCACAATCCCTGAGATGACTGCCCGGCCCAGCACCACCCACTGGCTAGACAGGGCTGCGGCGACAAGGAAACCCCCTGCGCAACCCACTGCAGTTACTGCAACCCACATGTTTGGAAGTCTGTGATGCACATAATCAAATCGCGCAAGCGCCAAACCTGTAACAATGAACCAGCACCAGGTCAGAACTACTGCAAATTGGTGTGCGAATTCCATTGATCTCGCTCCATAGAATCTCGCTCCATAGAATCTTGCTCCATAGTCCAAGCATCTGATCCTCGTGAATCATTGGCAACACGTGAGATTTCGCTGTGGATAAAGTCAGACTCGCGTTATGCGGGGAGCCCTATTGCCTCTCGCATGGAAGCAACTGGTGCTTGCGTCCCTGTGAACAAGTGCCATTGTTTGGTTGCTTGCCATAACAGCATTTCCTTACCGCTGATCACGTGTGAATTGGGCCACCATTGGGCAAGCGCACTGGGCCACGGTGAGTAGGAAACGTCAAGCAGAGCAGCGTCAGCATCAACCGTCAGGGATGGCGTGTAATTCATTGCAGTGGCTCCGGGCAGGGTGCTGATCACGAGGCCGCACTCGGTGAGATCCATGGAATCGTAATTCACAATCTCGAGATCGACACCTAATGCAGAAGACATGCGAACTATCTCTTGTGATGCCCTCACATTTCGCGCGGCAAGCACAAGGCGGCTCGCGCCCAATTCGACAGCCGCCACAACGGCGCTTCGGGCTGTCGCTCCAGAGCCCAAGATTCCTACCGAGGAGCTCGAATGCACTTCCGACATCCGGATAGCCTCAGATAATCCGAAGACATCCGTGTTGGTCAGTGACCACTCGCCCGATGCATCTCGGTAGACCGTGTTGGCACTTTGAGTTAGTTCAACGACTTCATCGATATGTGTAATAAGGCTCAAGACCTCAGTCTTCAGGGGCATGGTTAGCGACAAGCCGACCCAGTCCTCATTGAGCTCACCAATAAAGGGTGCAAGTCCATCAACATCAACATCAAAAGCTTGATAGGTCATGTCCAAATCGAGTGCTGCAATCGCAGCCTGATGAATGGCTGGCGACAGTGAATGATCAATCGGGTGTCCAAGCACGGCGGCTTTCATGGCATTACCTCCGTGAAATCTTTGTACTAATTATTAGCAAGGTAATCACGGTATTCCGCTTTAAGTTTCAGGAAACGGTCGTAGTTCTTGGCAAACTTGGTTTCGCGCGTATCGGGATTGACAGCAACAAAATACAACCACTTTCCCTTCGCAGGGGATAATGCGGCTTCAAGTGCTGCCTCACCTGGTGAGTTGATGGGAGTTGGTGGGAGTCCCTTGTTCTCATAGGTGTTGTACGGGGAATTAACGGCCAGTTGCTCAGAATCAAGTTGTAACTCTTGAATACCCAACGCATAAGAAACAGTCGAGTCAAATTGCAGCGGCATATCTGCTTTCAGTCGGTTGTAGATCACTGCTGCGCCCTTGGCAAAGTCGGCCGGGAGAAGTTCAGCTTGGATTAGCGATGCAATGGTAAGGACTTCATAGGGACTAACACCCAGCTCCGCAGCACGTTGTTCAAGACTAATGTCAGCCGAAGCCTGATTGAACCGCAATACCAAGGTATCGAGGATGGCTTGAGCAGACTCGTCTCCCACGAGATCATAAGTCGCGGGGAACATGAAACCCTGCGGACGTGAATCAGCCCACGATGGCAGCGGCAGATCGCTCGGGGTTTCAATCACTGCATCGAAGTCATTCAGCGAAATACCCGAGGTCTCAGATGCAATATTCAAAGTTTGGGGCATCCGTAGACCTTCAGGTAGTACCAAGCGAGACGCAGAACGTGAAACTGGATCGAGCATGAGTGCTAATGCATCTGATCCACTCATTTCAAGTTTGAGCGTGTACTTGCCGGGACCAATGCGCGTACTCGCTTCATCGAGAGCAGCCGCACTCAAGAATGGATCCTTGGATTTAATCACGTTCGCATCCACCAACTCACCCGCAATTGCGGTAAGACTGTCCCCTCTGCTCACGGTGATGACCACGGACCCTGTGCCGGAACCCACATAATCATTGGGCTCAGACGTCCCCGACAAGAGTTGAAAGGTGAAAAAGCCCAAAACCATCAAACCAACTGCGAGTGCCGTAACAACTGTGTATCGACCCCAAGTCCGCTTATGTCGCGACGGGGGAAGATCGCCATCCGTGAACAGGTCATCAAGGGTGGACATCATTACCTTCCTTGTGAATCCAGTACACCTTGCAACAGAACGGCTGCCGCCGCGCTATCGATCCGTGAACGCGTTTGCTTCGTGTTCTTTCCAGCGCGCGTGAATGCGCCCTGTGCTTGAACTGTGGTTAGTCGCTCGTCAATCAATATAACTTGCCGCTGCAACTTTTCCTCTAATTGACTGGCCCATTCGCGTGCCATCCTGGTGGAATCGCTTTCTCCCCCCTTCATGGTGCGAGGCAAACCAACATAGACCTCATCTGCTGCGCAATGTGAAATCCGGCCAATTGCCGCCGCAATGGATTCATCCCCCGCAGCAATTGCTTCTTGTGGCGATGCCAAAATGCCATGCGGATCACTTGTCGCAACACCTATGCGAACCGTGCCCACATCAAATGCAATGCGAACCCCCATCGAATCAGGCATTCCGAATATGCGCGCGAACCTTGTCTAATGCGGCATTTATCGCGTCGATCCTTGTGCCTGAACCCTGAGCAAACTCGGGCTTTCCCCCTCCGCGACCATCAAGTTCAGTCAAAGCGACCGCAAGAATTTCTTTGGAGTTGACCCCTGAATCCATTGCGAGCGCATTGGCACCAACAACAACCAACACTTTGTCTCCATCACGGGTAGCACCAGCAACCACGGCAGGTCCGGTCGCACGCGAAGTAACCTTTTGAGCTAATTCACGTAAACCCTGAGCATCAACACCTGCAGGCGCCTCGAAGGCCCACACCGAAATACCACCAAACTGTTCTGGACTGCCAACGATCTGTTCAAAATCAGCTTCAAGAGCGGCACGCTTGTGCTGCGTGATCTCTTTTTCAGCCTCTTTCAAACTTGCAATAGTTCGCTCAATACGGTCCAGAACCTGATCAGAGGGCACCTTGAGAAGATCGGTGACCGCATTGAGCAGGACGTGCTCATTGGCCATGTAGTTGTACGCATCAGCCCCCACGAGCGCTTCAACTCTACGAACACCTGCACCGACAGAGCCTTCACTCAGAAACGTCACAAGACCCAATTGCCCAGACCGTTGCGCATGGGTTCCACCACACAACTCGTGGGCCCAATCTCCAACAGAAATGACACGTACTTCGTTTCCATATTTCTCTCCGAAAAGTGCCATGGCCCCCATCGCTTTGGCATCGTTTTGGGTCATCAACTGCGCATGTACTTCTAGGTCCTCGATGAGCATCGCATTGACATGCTGCTCAACGTCACGCAAAACCTGCGCTCCGACTGGCTCAGGGTTCGGGAAGTCAAAACGGAACCGGCCCGGAGAGTTCTCCGATCCCATCTGGGTCGCAGTCTCACCAAGTCTTTCTCGGAACGCGCGATGCACCATGTGCGTTGCGGTATGTGCTCGCGAGATTGCTTTGCGGCGTTCAATGTCAACACTCGCGAGAACTGGGTCGCCAACAACAAATTCGCCTTCAGTTATATGACCTCGATGTAGTACAAGTCCGGCGACGGGTGTTTGCACATCTGTGACTTTCATGACCGCACCTTGAGCGGTTGTCACAACTCCATGATCCCCGAGTTGACCGCCAGCCTCTGCATAAAAGGGTGTGCGGTTAAGTATCAACTCAACCGATCTCCCCACTCCTGCTGAGGAATTATTCGCTGCGGGTACGGATTCACCATCGATGACAATTCCAGTTATCACAGCGTCACTGACCGTTTCAGAATAGCCAAGAAATTCGTTTAAACCACCGTTGGAAAGAATGTCTTTATAAGCAGTACTTGAAGCGAAGTCACTCTTTCGAGCGACCGAGTCCGCTTTAGCTCTTTGACGTTGCTCCCCCATCAGGCGGGTGAACTCATCCCTGTCAACTTCAAGCCCTGCCTCAGCGGCCATTTCCATGGTGAGATCCACGGGGAAGCCATAGGTGTCATGCAGCGTGAAAACCTTGGCGCCGGAGAGAGTCTTGGAGCCTGATGCCCGAGTTTGTTCCGCAGCCTGGTCAAAGAGCAATGAACCTGCAGCAAGAGTTTGATTGAATGAAAGTTCTTCAGCGCTCACCACACTGATTATTCGACTGTGTGAATCATTGAGTTCCGGGTATTGAGGAGCCATGGCAAGGATCGATGCCTCAGCAAGGCGGGCCATTGTTGGCTCTTCAGCGCCAAGGAGTTTCATATTGCGCACGACTCGGCGAAGTATTCTCCGGAGGACATAGCCCCTGCCTTCATTGCCCGGGATGACTCCATCGGAGATAAGGAAAATACACGTGCGCGCGTGATCGGCCACAACTCTCAGCAAGATATCGGTGGCTTCTTTCTCACCATATGTGACACCCGTGATAGAGCAGGCTGTGTCCAAGATTCCACGAGTTGTATCAATTTCATAGATGTTGTCAACGCCTTGTAAAATTGCTGCCATTCGTTCCAGACCCATGCCCGTGTCAATGTTCTTAGCCGGTAATTCTCCGAGAATTGGATAGTCGATCTTGCCCGGACCTTCACCGCGAGCAAATTGCATGAACACCAGATTCCAGACTTCTAAATACCGATTCTCGTCAGCGATCGGCCCACCTTCAACTCCGTAATCAGGACCGCGATCAAAGTAGATCTCTGAACAAGGACCACACGGACCGGGGACCCCCATTGACCAGTAGTTGTCAAGCATTCCCCTTCTCTGGATACGCTCATTGGGCACACCAACGACCTCGTGCCAAATCCTTTGTGCCTCGTCATCATTCTCAAAAACAGTTACCCACAGCCGCTCCGGATCAAATCCGTAGCCCCCTTGATCAATCGAGGTTGTGAGCAACTCCCATGCCAAGGGGATTGCTTGTTCTTTGAAGTAGTCACCAAATGAAAAGTTTCCTGCCATTTGAAAGAAGGAGGCATGACGTGTTGTTCTGCCGACTTCCTCGATATCAAGGGTGCGAACCACTTTCTGAACACTTGTTGCCCGTGGATACGGAGCTGGGGCTTCGCCAACAAAATAGGGCTTGAATGGCACCATGCCAGCATTAACAAAGAGCAACGTTGGGTCATCGAGTAACAGTGAGGCTGAGGGAACAATTTCATGCCCTCGCGCGGCGAAGAAGGCCAAGAACCTAGTACGAATTTCCGCGGAATCCATATTTACTGCTCCTTGATCACAGGCGTTGAGGGGAAAAGATTCTTTTGATTAATCAAATGACTGGGTTCGAACCATGGCAGCGGCCCGCCCTGAAACTGGGCTCTCGGACGCCGCTTCACGCAGGATCGAACCGGCACGGTAACGAGCGATCTGATCACTGGCTCCTGCAGCCAAGCCACGCACGGAATTGGACACATCGGTGACTGTGAGGATTACGCCCTTATCTTTGGCGTCAGCAGCGAATTGCTCAATCTTGCGATATGCCAATATTCCACCAGCAGCCCCGAGACTTGCCCACACCAATCTGCGCATAGTTCAGTCTAACGAGCGCCCCTCGCGCAGCATTGTGAGGCGCTGCGCGATCGCGGCTAATCGTTCTTCCGCCCCGTGGCTGGTCGGCTGAAAATAGTCTGCACTCCGAAGAACGTCAGGCAGATATTCCTGCGCAGCAACCCCGCTGTCGAAATCGTGCGGGTACTTGTAACCAACCCCGAGCCCTAGCCCTGCGGCTCCTGCATAGTGTCCGTCACGCAGATGATCCGGGACGGTTCCCACGCGTCCCCGCTCCACATCCGCCATGGCAGACCCAATGGCTGCCACAACACTATTCGACTTTGGAGCCATGGCACATGCGATGGTTGCGTGGGCCAAAATTATCTGGGCCTCAGGCATGCCTATGAGTGCCACTGATTGAGCCGCAGCGACGGTCAACGGAAGAACACTCGAATCAGCCAATCCAATATCTTCACTTGCCAAAATCATCAGTCGCCTCGCAATGAACCTTGGGTCTTCACCACCATGCAACATGCGTGCGAGGTAATGCAGCGCGGCATTGGGATCGCTTCCACGCATACTCTTGATGTATGCACTGATCACGTCGTAATGCGAATCACCGTCTTTGTCGTAGTTCAATGCCACAACCGCTACTGCTGTATGAACATCTTCGGCGTCGATCACATCACTGCTTCGGGCAGAAGCGGCATTGGCTGACGCTTCGAGGGCAGTCAGCGCCCTGCGAGCATCCCCGCTGCTGGCATCGATGATCAAATCCCGAGCAGCCTCGGTCACTGACCATTGTCCGTTGAGACCTCGCTCGGACACTAAAGCACGATCAAGGATGTGTCCTAGCGCTTGGCCATCCAGCAGAGCGAGTTGCACAACCACACTCCGCGAAAGCAGTGGGGAGATTATTGAGAAACTTGGGTTTTCGGTTGTCGCTGCGACCAAGGTGACCCAGCCGTTTTCGACTGCAGGGAGCAGTGCATCCTGCTGCGATTTGCTAAACCTGTGTACCTCGTCAACAAAGAGGACGGTGCCGCGAGCGTACAAGCTCATCTGCTCCCGGGCGGAATCAATAACTGCCCGAACGTCTTTAACACCTGCGGTGACCGCTGATAACTCTTGAAACCTGCTCCCCGAGTGAGCTGACAGCAGTGAGGCGATCGTGGTCTTTCCAGATCCCGGCGGGCCCCACAAAATCACGGAGACCGACGAGTTGCCGCTAAGTAATTGTTCAACGGGCCCACCAACGGACAGCGCCTTGCCTTGGCCCACCAATTCCTCAAATGTCCGAGGACGCATTCGGACGGCCAGTGGCGTCCTACTCGCAGACTGCGCGTCAGATTCGAAGAGACTCACTGATCTGTTCCGCGCGCTAACAACTGGTCAACCCCTATGACTTGGCAGATTCAGTCTGCTCCGCTGGTTCAATCGGCTTTGCATCAATCCCCGCCTCCTTGCGCTGGGCTGAGGTGATGGCCGTGGGTGCGCCAGTGAGTGGGTCGTGACCTCCACCCGTCTTGGGGAATGCAATGACATCGCGCAAAGAATTCGCGCCAGCCAGAAGCATGCAAATTCGGTCCCAGCCAAATGCAATTCCTCCGTGTGGCGGTGGGCCGAATGCGAAGGCTTCGAGCAGGAACCCAAATTTGTCATTGGCTTCCTGCTCATCGATTCCCAATACGGAGAAAACCTGGGACTGGATGTTTGCCTGATGGATACGAATGGAGCCGCCACCAATCTCATTCCCGTTGCATACGAGGTCGTAGGCCCACGCCAGTGCTTCGCCCGGTGAGTCAACGAATCTATTGATCCACTCTGCATTCGGTGACGTGAACGGATGGTGCACGGCCGTCCACACCCAAGCGCCGGAGTCATCCTGTACCTGTTCAAACATGGGAGCATCGACAATCCACACGAAACTCCACACGGAATGATCGATCAAGTTTTGACGTTCAGCGATCTCGTTGCGCACAGCACCAAGAAGTGGTCGCGCATCAGCCGCGCGTCCTGCGGCGAAGAATATGCAGTCACCTACTTGAGCACCAGCCGCTGCTGCAAGACCATCACGTTCGGCTTCACTCAGATTCTTTGCAACTGGCCCACCGAGTCCATCTTCCGTGACGGTGACATAGGCCAAACCTTTGGCGCCGCGTTGCTTGGCCCACTCTTGCCAGGCATCAAATGCGCGACGAGGCTGGTCAGCACCACAGGGCATGACAACGGCACCGACGTATTCCGCTTGGAATACTCGGAAGGGAGTTGCCTCAAAAAATGTTGTGAGGTCGCAGAGTTCGAGGTCAAAGCGCAAATCTGGTTTGTCACTACCAAATCGACGCATTGCCTCGTGGTAGGTCATGTGTGGGATGTCACCGATTGAATAGTTCAGGACTCCTGCCCAAATTTCTTTGATGACCTTCTCTCCGATAGCGATGACATCAGATTGGTCAACAAAACTCATCTCGATATCGAGTTGGGTGAATTCGGGTTGTCTGTCCGAGCGGAAATCCTCATCCCGATAGCAGCGTGCAATTTGGAAATAGCGCTCCATGCCCCCAACCATGAGTAGTTGCTTGAAGAGTTGAGGAGATTGCGGTAGTGCATACCAGTGTCCCGGCTTCAATCGCACCGGCACAAGAAAGTCACGTGCGCCTTCAGGCGTCGATCGTGTCAAGGTTGGAGTTTCAATCTCGACAAAATCTTGCTCCATGAGCACGCTTCGAGCGATGTGACTGACCTTGGATCGCATGCGTAGCGCATCACCTGCAGATTTCCTGCGCAAATCGAGGTACCGGTAGCGAAGTCGAATTTCATCGTTGACATTGGTTCGATCGTCGATGGGAAAAGGCAACGGAGCTGACTCGCTGAGCACAGTGAGGGATTCAGTGATGACTTCGATCTCACCGGAAGCTAGTTCGGGATTTGCATTGCCTTCGGGTCTCAACTCAACAACGCCCGTTACTGAAATGCAGTACTCATCCCTCAAATCATGAGCCATGGCTGTGTCACGAATGACAACCTGAGTCACACCGCTTGCATCTCGCAAGTCGATGAACGCCACACCGCCATGATCTCGACGACTGGCTATCCACCCCGCGAGGGTGACAGTCTGCCCCACATTTTCGCGGGACAGGTTTCCTGCTTGCACGGTGCGAATCAACGATTTTCCTTTCGAGTGAGTGAAGTATGCATTATTTGCTACTTCACATCTGTGGTGGCTGCACGAACCTTGGTGGCGATTGATTCAGCATCGAGTGCGATTCGTTCCTGATCCCCTGTAGCCATCGACTTCAAGGTGACAAGGCCTGCCGCAACTTCGTCGTCTCCCAGTAACGCGACATAGGGTGCACCAGACCGATCGGCGTTTTTCATGGCGGACTTCATGGAGCGAGCATCAAAGCTCATGTCGCATGCGAGCCCTGAGGCCCTCAACTTTGACATAAGTGAGAACGCAAGCAACTGAGCCTGTTGGCCAATAGGAATGATGTAAAGGTCAATGATGCTGGAATGAAATGGGGTCAGCCCCTCTGCCTCGCAAGCAAGAAGTGTGCGGTCCACGCCGAGGCCATAGCCGATACCAGAGAGCTCGCTTCCACCCAGTTCACTCATCAAACCGTCGTATCGGCCCCCACCACCGATTCCTGACTGAGCACCGAGTCCATGGTGGACAAATTCGAATGTGGTGCGGGTGTAGTAGTCGAGCCCGCGAACCATACGGGGATTCTCCTGCCAACTCACTCCTGAAGCTTCGAGATACGCGCGCACACGGGCATAGTGCTCGGAACAGTTCTCACAGAGGTGAGTCATCATGAGGGGCGCCTGTTCCAGTTGCGCTTGAACCTGCTCACGTTTGTCGTCCAAAACCCTCAGGGGATTAATTCGCGCACGCTCTTTGGTTTCTTCATCGAGATCTAGCCCACCGAGAAATTCCTGCAACACGATTCGGTAGTGGGGACGACAATCGTTACAGCCCAGGGACGTTAGGTCCAAATGGAAATCTTTGAGGCCGAGTGATTTGAAGGCAAAGTAAGCGAGCGAAATGACCTCTGCATCAACTGCCGGATCATCGCTGCCGATTGCTTCGACACCTACTTGCTGCAGTTGACGATACCGACCATGTTGCGGGCGTTCTGCGCGAAAGAACGGGCCGGCGTACCAGAGTTTCACCGGCATTGGGCCCTTGTCCAACCGGTTTTCAATTACGGAGCGCATCACGCCGGCAGTACCTTCAGGCCTCAGGGTGATGGAACGATCCCCGCGATCAGAGAAGGTATACATTTCTTTACTGACAACATCCGTGCTCTCGCCGACACCACGAACATAAAGTTCCGTTGACTCAAAAACAGGTAACTCTATGTAGTCGTACCCTGCATGCGATCCTGCTGAAGACAATGCTTCTCGGACCGCGAGAAAGTCGCGGCTTCGGGGAGGCGAGTAGTCAGGCACGCCTTTCGGTGCGTTTATCTTCGGAGCATTTAAAGCGGCCACGATTACAAGCCCCTACCCGTTGACAGAAATGGATTGCTCATTCGTTCTGCACCAATCGTGGTCTCAGGACCATGTCCTGGATACACGATCGTTGTATCGTCCATGGGGAGAATTACATTCGTCAGACTCTCCTGCATGGCCACGGGGCTCCCACCCGGCAAATCTGTCCTACCGATGGAACCAGCAAAAATGACATCGCCTGCAAATAGGTGATCCTGTGAGCCTTGTGCGTGACGAATAACCATGGATCCCTCTGTGTGCCCTGGAGCATGAATAAAGTCAAGGTCGAGACCCGCAAGGTTCAATGTGATGTTGTGCTCGATAACCTCGACTTCCTCCGGCTCAGTGAGTTCAAACTCGCCCTTTGTCATGGCCATAAGCTGCTCCCGGGCCGCCGCAAAACTACTTCCTGCTGGATCCGCGAGACGGTATCGGTCGTCTCTGTGGATCACCGCTGGAATACCAAATTGCCTGCCGATCGGTGAAACAGACCAAATATGATCAATGTGGCCATGAGTCAGCAGCACACCCGCCGGGGCAAGGCGATTTTCTCGAATAATCTCCAGTACCCCTGGGACGCTTTCCTGACCGGGATCAATGATCAAGGCTGGCTCACCTGGACCCGCGGCCAAGACATAGCAATTAGTGGCCCAGGAGCCCGCGGGAAAACTCTTGATCAACATAAGGACTCAAGCCTAGCCGTGGCCGCGCCAGCATTCACCCCCACTGTTTAGACTTCGCTCGAGCTTGTGACAAGACCGAACCGTCCTGGGTCATGTCATGGGCTCTTTGTCAGAATAGCCAGGTACCACCATTCACCGAGCGCGTCATCTCAACCAGCCATTGGAGTCAGCCCACATGTCAACCCAGAAACGTGAACGCGAACTTGCCAAAGCCAAATACGAGCGCCAGCAGCAGCGGCGTAATGAGCGAGCGGCAGTGGCACGGCGCAATCAACGGATAGCAGCGGTAGTAGTCGTGGGTGCCCTGGTACTTGCAGGTGTCGGCTGGGCCGTGGTGAATTCAAGTTCTGATGGCCAAGAAACCGTTGCCAGCGACACCTCGGCTGCCGATAGCGTCGAAACGGATGCAACAGAGGCAGTCGACCAATCATCTGAGGATCCAGCCGGTGGGGAAAGTGGCGTCTTGGATTGCTCGGCGCCCGGAACTGCCCGTGCCGATGACATTCAATTCCCGGACGGCCCACAACCGCTCACGTCCGTTTCGGGAGAGCCAACATCACTACTCCTTGACACCAACTGTGGGCAAATTGCGATTCTCCTCGACCCTGCCGCACCTGAAACCGTGGCTTCTGAGGCATTCCTCGCGGAATCCGGTTTCTATGACAACACCGCATGTCATCGCCTCACCACCGAAGGGATCTATGTCCTCCAGTGCGGTGATCCAGCCGGGAATGGAACAGGCGGACCTGGTTACGCGGTCCCCGACGAGAATCTTCCCCCAGAACAAGAAGCAAACTATCCGGCAGGGACCATCGCCATGGCCAACGCAGGTCCCGGAACCGGCGGTTCGCAATTCTTCATTGTCTATGAAGACACCACCCTGCCATCCGGCTACACAATTTGGGGTCAAGTGGTCAGTGGGCTCGACATTGTTCAAGAAGTTGCCTCAGCGGGCGTTGAAGGCGGTGCCAGTGATGGCGCCCCAACACAGCCGGTATTTATCAATAAGGCAACAGTTTCCTAACATTTGATGTCATGGCGCCCTATTCCTCCACCTAGTGGGGAATTGTAGGTGTCAGGATGGGTGAAGGACATTGTTACCGCTCCAGATGGGTCGCAAGCACGTAT
>JBDQMZ010000065.1:0-7398 GCA_040261955.1 Candidatus Nanopelagicales bacterium | reverse complement strand
TAGTGGTCCGTTCTCCCTCGGCTGCTGGCCGGGCTCAGCCCCTCCTCCCTCCCCCGGCGGGGGCCCCCTCGGGCCCCCCCCCCCCCTGGCTACCTCCCGGCCCCGCCCCCGGGACCGTGCTCCCCGAGGCAGAAGGCAAGGCCTGCATGGCCGCACGAACGGAACTCGTCAGGTCAGCAATATTGACCCCGAGATTTTCCAAGAGCGCTGTGGCAATTCCCGGACCCTGCTGGAGAAGTGAGTCAAGGATATGAATTGGCTCAACTGATGGATTCCCGTGCGCGGCAGCGATCCGGACCGATGCTCCCAGAGCGTCCTGACTCTTGGTTGTTAATTGAATGTCCATTTACTCTCTCCCCTGTCGAATTTCTAAAACTTTTTGCGTTGCGGCCGCCACACAACTAGCGCACGCGAGGAACGCTCGCGATGGAACTCATCAAGGCGTCCCCGCAGGTGGGTAATTTCGTTTTCTAGTTCCAGCACTCGGCGAATACCTTCGATGCTCAGTCCCTCAGCGGACAGCTGTGCGACATAGCGCAAACGTTGAACGTCCCTCGCACTGTAAAGCCGATTTCTCCCCCCAACTCGCTGGGCAACAACGAGCCCCACACGGTCATACTGGCGCAATGTCTGTGGGTGCAATCCCGCTAGCTGTGCGGCAATGGAGATTGCATAGACCGGTGTTTCACTGGCAACTACGACTTCTTCATAGGGCGAACTCATGACGTTGCAGCCTTAGCGTGAGCTGCAAATGCTTCCTGGCGCGGATCATGATCTGCCGTCGCCGCGGCAAATGCATCAAGTGCAACCCGGGCTTCCTCGGAGAGGCTTTCTGGAACAGAGACTTCAACCACCGCTAACACGTCATGGTTCACGCCATTCTTGCCGCGGATTCCTTTGCCCTTGATGCGGAACGCACGACCATTTGCCGTTCCCGCGGGAATGCGAACTTTTACTGTGCCACCGCGAGGCACGGGAACTGCAATATCCGCACCGAGTGCAGCTTCATGGAAAGTCACTGGGACCTCGATGGACAGGTTGTCGCCCTTGCGAGTGAACAATTTGTCCGGGGTCACGCTCACTTTAATGAACAGGTCACCACTGGGGCCACCGTTTTCCCCTGGACTGCCTTTGCCTTTCAAGCGAATCTTGCTGCCATCCTTGACGCCCGCTGGAATGCGCGCTTGTACGGTTCGGGTTTTTTTACCGCGACCTGAACCATGGCACAGAGTGCAGGGATCATCAACATAAAGCCCGCGACCGTGGCACGTGGGGCATGGTTCTGCAAATGCGAAACCACCCGCATTGCGGGATACCTGACCGTTGCCACCACAGGTGGGGCACACCGATGGCGTGCTTCCCGCCTTGGCGCCTGTTCCGTGGCACATGGTGCAAGGTGCATCTTCAGACAATCGCAACGGCAGGGTTACACCATCGAGTGAGTCCTCGAACGAGAGTGTCGCTGAGGATTCCATGTCGGCTCCACGGCGAGGCTGAGGTGAACGCCTCCCACCCGAGCGCCCCCGATTAAACATTCCACCGAGGAAATCCCCAAAGCCACCTTGGTCGCCGCCAAAGAGATCTTCGTAGTTGACGTTGTAGCCGCCACCACCAAAACCGCCACCGCCGAAACCTCCACCACCTTGGGAATAGCCACCTGATGCGAAGAGTTCGCGCGCTTCGTCGTATTCCTTGCGCTTGGCTGGATCAGACAACACGTCGTAGGCCTCGGACATTTCCTTGAATTTGTCCTCAGCTTTTTTATCACCCGGATTCTTATCAGGGTGGAGTTCGCGTGCGAGTTTGCGGTACTTCTTTTTCATCTCATCAGGTGTTGCATCTTTAGCAACACCGAGAGAGGCATAGAAGTCCTTCTCGAGCCAGTCCTTATTCATTCACTTTCTGCCTTCATGGTTTCACGTTGTAGCAACGTGTCACGTACCTGCGACGCTGACGCGTGCAGGCCTCAAAATTCGCTCACCTTGACGGTAGCCAGGCTGGAACACCGCAACAACGGTCGGCTCAGTAACACCTTCTGCTTCAACGCTGGCAAGTGCTTCATGCATATTTGGATCAAATGGTTCATTCGCGGACCCAAATCGCTCAAGACCGAGTTTGGTCAGAGCTGCGTCAAGATTGTCGCCTACTGTTTTGAATGTTCCAACGAGCTCGTCATGTTCGCGAGCCCGATCAATGTCATCGAGAATTGGTAGAAGTTCAACAAAGACAGAACCCATTGCCACCTGACGGTTAATGTCGCGGTCACGCTCAATGCGCTTGCGGTAATTTGCGTATTCCGCGTGCACCCGTTGTAAGTCTGACGTGAGTTCGGCAACCTTGGATTCAATGTCGCCCACTTCACCCTCGATCAGATCAGCTTCAGCTGAAGCCGCCTCTGCATCGCCCTGGTCACCTTGTGGCGAGGAGCCGTCAGCCCAGTTTTCACTGGGCTGACGGACCTCAAAAGTGTCGGGGTCGATGCGGCGCTTGTCGTTCACGCGCACTCCCTCTTCACTCGGATCGAATTCCTGTGTCACTTGGTGTCGTCCTCATCGGCTGTTTCTTCGTCGATTATCTCGGCGTCAACAACATCGTCTTCAGACATGTCTGCTGCTTCGCCAGCTGCATCTGCTGAAGCGCTGGTGCCATCTTGTTCTGCTTGCGCATACATTGCGGCGCCAAGTGCCTGGCTAGCGGCTGCAACCTTGTCAGTTGCCGTACGCATGCCTGCTGCATCGTTCTCTTCAACTGCCTTTTTGAGTTCGTTCAAAGGCTCTTCAACATTGGCTTTCGCTTCTGCTGGAACCTTGTCGGCATTGTCTGCCAAGAACTTCTCGGTCTGGTAGATGAGTGCTTCAGCGTTGTTGCGAACTTCGGCTTCCTCGCGGCGTGCCTTGTCCTCTTCAGCGTGCTGCTCAGCATCGCGCATCATGCGGTCAATGTCTTCCTTGTTCAAGGATGATCCACCGGAGATGGTCATTGACTGCTCTTTGCCCGTTGCGTTGTCCTTTGCGGAAACGTGGACGATTCCGTTGGCATCGATGTCGAAGGTGACCTCGATCTGTGGGATGCCCCGTGGTGCTGGTGGCAAACCGGTCAGCTCAAATGTGCCCAGTTGCTTGTTGTAAGCAGCCATTTCACGCTCACCCTGATAGACCTGAATCAACACGGAAGGCTGATTGTCTTCAGCGGTGGTGAACGTCTCGGAACGCTTGGTGGGGATCGTTGTGTTGCGCTCGATCAGCTTGGTCATCACGCCGCCCTTGGTCTCAATGCCGAGGGACAGTGGTGTGACGTCAAGGAGAAGAACGTCTTTAACGTCTCCGCGCAGTACGCCGGCTTGAAGTGCAGCACCGATGGCAACGACCTCATCAGGGTTAACACCCTTGTTTGCGTCTTTGCCCGTCATTTCCTTGACGAGTTCTGCAACTGCGGGCATGCGGGTTGATCCACCAACCAGAACTACCTGGTCAATGTCTGAAACCTTGACGCCGGCGTCCTTAACAACAGCCTCGAAAGGTGCCTTGGTGCGCTTGAGCAAGTCTGCGGTCAATGACTCAAACTTGCTGCGACTCAATGTCTCTTCGAGGTGAAGGGGGCCATCAGCACTTGCGGTGATGTAGGGCAGGTTGATGCTGGTTTCAGTTGAACTGGACAGTTCAATTTTTGCCTTTTCTGCTGCCTCACGCAGGCGCTGCATTGCCATTTTGTCCTTGGACAAATCAACACCGTGTGCGTTCTTGAATTGCGTGACCATCCAGTCAACGACCGCGTTGTCCCAGTCGTCGCCACCGAGGTTGTTGTCACCACTGGTTGCTTTAACTTCAACGACGCCGTCGCCGATTTCAAGGAGTGATACGTCGAACGTTCCGCCACCGAGGTCAAAAACCAGAATGGTTTGCTCGGTATCGCCCTTGTCCAGGCCGTAGGCCAAAGCAGCCGATGTTGGCTCGTTGATGATGCGCAACACGTTCATGCCGGCAATCTCGCCAGCTTCTTTTGTTGCTTGGCGCTGTGCATCGCTGAAGTACGCGGGGACGGTGATGACAGCATCGGAGACTGTATCGCCGAGGTATGCCTCAGCATCGCGCTTGAGCTTCATGAGCGTGCGAGCGCTGATTTCCTGTGAGGTGTACTTCTTGCCATCAATTTCAATATCCCAGTTCGTGCCCATGTGGCGCTTGACCGAACGGATAGTGCGGTCGACGTTGGTGACCGCCTGGCGCTTGGCAACCTCGCCCACGAGGACTTCGCCATTCTTGGCGAATGCGACGACCGATGGGGTGGTGCGAGCACCTTCTGCGTTTGCAATGACGACGGGTTCGCCGCCTTCAAGTACGGAAACCACGGAGTTGGTGGTACCGAGGTCAATTCCTACTGCTCTAGCCATTATGTGGCTCCTCTTTTCCTTATCTATATGTTTTTTTTCTGTGCGGACTCGTTGCCCGGGAGGGCCCCTGTCAAAATCTTTCCCCCAGTGTGACCTACTTCCACTAATAAGTCAAATTGCACTCATATTACTTGAGTCGAATCGACTCATAGCAAAAATGGCAAGTTTCGTGAGGGAATTAGCTCATAAAGAATGATTTTCCTATGAAATTACGGGCTTTAAGGCCGCAACGGCCTGCTCGCGGTGGCTGTTTTGAGCCCCGATCAATGTTTGGGCATCACGCGATTTGAGTGCATCGATAATTTCTCTGTGTTCTGAGTGCACCCGCTCCCGCATCACCCAGTAAGCATCCGGCGAACCATTTCATCCCGGGAACCAGTTGGGTATTGACGTGGCATAGCGATCCTCCTTCAGATCAGCCTGCCACAACTCTCAAAAACAACGGTCACATTCAGGGGGTCACATCACCTGGCTCACTAACCGGGGGCAGGTCAGCCCCAATTAAGCGGTGAGACTACCCGTCACCTGTTGGTCGTGACCATGTCACCAAAAGCGTAAAAACACTTTCATGTAACCGAACCAAATTCACTCAGGATCAAACAGGCTGTACGCTAACTCGGTTCAGGGGTTCCCCTAAATTTCCCGGCTCCGTGACCAGGGAATGGAGATACGTTTCCTACCATCCGCCAAAAAAATTACGACACGAAAATATAGGAGAGTCACCATGCGTGTTGCCGTCCCCCTCATTATCCTCGCGACTACAGCACTCGCCGGTTGCTCTGGCGAGGCCGTTCAGAGCGCCGTACAAAACTCCGCCCAGAAGGACTTCCATGAAGATGTCATGATCAACGCGGATCTGTGGACCGAACAGCCAGAAATCCTCGGTGCAGGCTTGGGATTCACCGACATAAACGGAGTGCCAGATCTGACCGTGGACGATCTGGAGGCAAGTAAGCGAATCGCCACCCTGGCTGGGGGCGCATGGAATACGCCCAACTGTGCGGCAGATGAAGTGCCCGCCCTGGGAAACTACACAGCCGTGACGACACCAGAAACAATTGAAATGATTTGGGGCACACCCACCTATTTCGCCGACGGCTACCCGATCGAATTCAGCTGGCCAGTTGTCCCCTCCACGCTAAATCCCACCGACTTCGAACTCACTTTGAATACCGGTGAAAAAGTAACGCCGGATGTAGCTTCGATTTTCCCCAACTGGGAACTCAACGAGCGCAACACGGTCGTCATCTTTGGGCAGTTGGGTAATCGGGTGTCCCCTGATGCACCCGGACTTATTTGGCCTGTTTCTCTAAAGGTGGTCGATGACGGAACTCCGTTGGAGCTACTCGGTCCCGACGGCACCGTGAGCGCTGTAGGGCTTACCTTCGACTCACCACCACCGTCCTCCTACACCGATCCTGATGTGGCACCCGAGGATCGCGGTGGCCCCAACCTTGTGGCAGCGAAACTCTCACGCATGTCAACCGATGGTGAGGGATGGGAAGACGGACCAAAATTCATTCAGGGCGCCATGCCCAATGACGGAGTGAGTCTTTACGGGGACGAGGCGCAATACCGTCTTCGAGTTCTCACTTCCGGCGGGATGACCCCCAACGGTATCCGTGGACTTTTTCCAACGGATTTTGAGAACTACTTCCGTGTTAAGGCCATCACTGATGACGGAAGTGAAGTCATGCTCACAGAAACCAATGTGGACTACACGATTAATGGTGGCATGGTGCGTGTTGTGGGACTAGCCGATCTGGGTCTCAAGTCTGATGAGTACACCGATTGCTACATCGATGATCGCGACAACTACATCGACATCGTGCTCAGTGGCGACGACGCAGCGGTAGCGGCAATTACCCACGTAGAAATCCCATCTACCGACGGTTACCTTCCGTTGTACAACCCGGGTGGTCCCGGCAGTGACCCCACACCCGGCGTGAGCTACACAGCCGGAACCTCTCCTATCAGTCAAGAGGTGTGGGTAACACTTGATGACCCAATGACAGTAACACTCAACAACTAAGTAGCCAGAAAGATCCCCCAAAAAGGTCCTGCACTTTTTTGGGGGATCTTCTGTACTCCGGACCGGAACTACCTCGTCATCAGAACCAGATGTGACACACATGCAATCAGCGAGAAATCACCGTGGTCAAGACCTGGACGGCATGTTCGCGATGATTGTTTTGCGCCCGGATCAGCGCTTGGGCGTCACGAGACTTGAGGGCATCCATAATTTCTTGATGTTCTGAGTGAATACGCTCCCGGTTCACCGGTTCCCGGAAATAGACCGTCCGATAAATATCTGAAGCATCCCATAATTGTCGGATCAACCGACTGAGCCGGTTCATGCCCGAGAGTTCAATGATCGCGAAATGAAAAGCGCGATTGGTCTCGGTGAGGACAGCAACATCACCGGACTTCGCAGCTTCATTCACTTTACTCAAGATTGCTTCAATGTCAGCAATATCCGCGTCACTCACTTCGACCACCGCCTTCGCCAGCGCCTCCGCCTCCAAAATCTCACGGATCCGATACAACTCAATGAGATCATCAGCCGAAAGCTCTGTAACGAAATACCCGCGATTGGGGTGATAGGTCACGTGGCCTTCACCCTCGAGAATTTTGAGAGATTCCCTGATTGGCACCCGGCTGACACCTAAGTCCGCAGCGAGATCCTCTTGAACGAGTTGCTGTCCCGGCAGGAGGCGACCGGCTGCCAACGCCGAGCGCAACTCGTGCAGCACCGATTCAGCAGCGGTCGGTCCCGGATTGGCCATGGGGACATTGTCCCTTGCCCCAATCTCTGAAATACCCACGGCCTTTGATCATTAGACTTTAAACACTTGGCGAACCTGATTTGAAATTTGTCGTTCAGATCGGGGGCTAACCTGTCAATTCCTCCAAATTTGGGCGGTTACGTTTACTAACGGGCTTATTGCATGCACACTGTCCCCATGAGAGCCGTCGCATCCTTGGGGGTCTCCACAAGTGTCGTAATT
>JBDQMZ010000064.1:0-3706 GCA_040261955.1 Candidatus Nanopelagicales bacterium | reverse complement strand
TCCCTGATAAGGAAGAGGTCGATGGTTCAAGTCCATCTGGGCCCACTGCTGGATTTGCGGTTGGAAGGGTTGTGTATCTTCATCCCATGAAGAAACTTCTCCTCCTTGTAGTCCTTGCTGGTGTTGGATATTTGGTTTATCGCCAGGTCACAGCGGATCAAAATGATGATGATCTGTGGTCTGAAATTGGCGCTGACCAAGACCTGCGCTAAGGTTCGGCGGCTCAAGAATTAAATAGTTTCAACCGAATGGTGGGTCACTTCCCACCGTGAGGGGCTTTAGCTCAGTTGGTAGAGCGCTGCCTTTGCAAGGCAGATGTCAGGAGTTCGAGTCTCCTAAGCTCCACAAGTTTCGCCAGGATTTCACCACTAGATCTGTGTGCCACACCGTGCTACGCCTCAATCATGACGATTGAACGCATCAGTCACCGCACTCTCCGTAATGAAATCGGTCGTGTTCTCAAGGCGGTGGAACAAGGTGAAACCTTCATCATCACTAACATCGGTCACGATGTCGCGACAATCTGTCCTCTCTCCGATGATCCATTCCCAGGCTTGACCGTTACCAGGTCGGACCCAAATTTCTCCTTTGCTTCCATCGTCCCCGTTGAAAGCTCTTGTGAAGAATCTTCGGCTGAAATACTCGACTATCTCCGAGGGGATCGATAAGACATGATTGTTTATGTCGAATCCTCAGCGGTTATTCCACTGGTGCGCAGTGAAAAAGCTTCGGAGACCGTGCGTGAGTACTTGGAAGGCCTACGAATTGATCAGAGTCACATAATTTCCGCTCGATTGTTGGAAACGGAACTACGGCGTGCTGCACATCGACTCGATATCAACCAAGGATTAGTCACAGAAACACTTAAACGATTCGACATCGTTGAGATGACGACAAACATGTTCCAGGCAGCAGGACGCCTTGAGGGCACACATTTACGGAGCCTGAATGCTCTGCACTTAGCCACCGCCCTAGTTGCTAATGCCTCAGCCATGATCACCTTGGATCAACGACTCGAGCAAGCCTGCGCTGAGGTTGGTCTGCCGGTGCTCGGCATCAATATCCCGCGCGAGTCTGCAACTCCCTAGCGTGAAAGTATTGGGTCATGACAATTCAAGCGATTCTGCATACAAATCTCGGTGACATCACCTGCAACCTATTCCCCGATCACGCCCCCAAAACAGTGGAGAACTTCACTGGACTCTCTGAGGGCACCATTGAGTGGACTGACCCCAAGGTACGTGCTAAGTCAACGGCTCCCTTGTACAAGGACGTTGTCTTTCACCGGATCATTCCTGGTTTCATGATTCAAGGTGGAGATCCATTGGGCACGGGAACTGGTGGCCCTGGGTACAAATTCAATGACGAAGCACACCCAGAACTCACATTTGACAAGCCATACATTCTGGCCATGGCCAATGCGGGCCCCAACACCAACGGTTCACAGTTCTTTATAACCGTTGCACCAACGACTTGGTTGAACTTCAAGCACACTATTTTTGGTGAGGTTGCTGATCAGCCGTCACGCGATGTTGTTGACGCAATCGCTGCTGTTGAGACAGGTGCCCAGGATCGACCAAAGTCTGATGTTGTCATTCAATCTATTGAGATTGTTCGCAGCTAACTTAGGTGGAACAAGAAACCCCACGGTGTTATCGACATCCAGACCGTGAAACCCGCATAACTTGCACACGGTGCGATAGACCCATATGCACCGAATGCATGATTGCTGCACCTGTTGGGTACAGGTGCCCGGAGTGCATGAACGTCAATCCCACCCCCGCGGCAAAAACTGTCGCGGGTGGTGGGTTGATCACCAAACCCCGTGTGACATACGCACTCATTGCACTCAATGTTGCGATTTTTGGCATTCAATTCCTGCAAGGTATTGACACTCTTGCTGTTGATTACGGCATGTGGCCGATTGGGATCGCTAATGATGGTGAGTGGTGGCGACTATTTACCAGTGCTTTCCTGCACGGGTCATTCATTCACATTGCGTTCAACATGTATGTCCTGTTCTTCTTGGGGCCAACACTGGAGCGAATTCTCGGGCACACACGTTTCTTGATTTTGTATGTCCTGGCTGCGCTGGGTGGATCGGTGGCCTCGTATTGGTTCTCTGACATCAATACGGTGAGTGTTGGAGCATCTGGTGCCATCTTCGGGTTGATGGGTGCCCTTGTTGTTGCTGGCCATCGTTTGAAATATGACATCACCCAGGTACTCATTCTTCTGGGAATCAATGTGGTGATTGGTTTCATTTCACCCAATGTTGACTGGCGCGCCCACTTTGGCGGCTTGGTCATCGGAGCTCTTGTTGCAGCGATTATGGTTTTGCCGCCCAAAAGGATTCGGATTCCTGCTCAAATTACTGGAATAGCGGCCCTCCTTGTACTCCTGATCGTGTTAACCATAATCCGCACGGAGCAGATCCAAGAATTGATTGCCCCATTTGTGGGAGTAACCACTTAGATTTTTTCAGGATGCGGAATACTGATACGCATGAGAGATGCCGTCATTGTTGAATCTGTCCGCACACCTGTTGGAATTGGTAAGCCCGAGAAAGGTGCCCTCAGTGGTATCCATCCGGTTGACCTGTCAGCCCACACCCTCAAAGCATTGGTTGAGCGGGTGGGGATTGATCCAGCACATGTCGACGATGTCTACTGGGGATGCGTCGGTCAGGTAGGCGAGCAAAGTGCCAACGTAGCGCGAAATTCGGCTTTAGCGGCTGGTTTCCCGGTCGACGTTCCAGGTGTCAGCATTGACCGGCAATGTGGGTCGAGCCAGCAGGCGGTTGCATTTGCTGCGGCATCTGTCATCAGTGGCAACGCAGATGTTGTCATTGCAGGTGGAGTCGAATCCATGTCCCGCGTACCCATGTTCACCAACATGTCAGGTGGTGACGGACCGTTTAGCCCAGAAATGATCAGGCAATATCCAGGCTTGGTCCCGCAGGGAATCAGCGCTGAAATGATTGCTGAACAATGGGGATTGTCACGTGACAGACTTGATGAACTCGCTGCCACGTCACAGCAACGCGCTGCAGCAGCAGCTCAGGCCGGACTCTTTGATGCGGAGATCACTGCGATCAATGGTGTTGATTCAGATCAAGGTATTAGACCGACAACGACTGTTGAGTCACTGTCAGCATTGAAGCCAGCGTTTAATCCGGAGGGTGTTGTGACCGCTGGTAATGCATCGCAAATCTCCGATGGCTCCGCAGCACTTCTCGTGATGACAAGTCAGCGTGCACAAGAGTTGGGGATCACACCCATTGCACGGGTGCACACCAATGTGATGGCCGGTGTTGATCCCGTGATCATGTTGACTGGACCAATTCCGGCAACTGAAAAGGTTCTCAAGAAGTCGGGGCTGAGTCTGAGTGATATTGGGACATTTGAGGTCAATGAAGCATTTGCCTCAGTTGTGGGTGCCTGGCTCAAGGACACGGGCGCAGACCACGCGCTCATGAATCCGAATGGTGGAGCAATTGCATTGGGCCACCCTCTCGGTGCATCGGGTGCACGCATCATGACGACCATGTTGCATCACATGAAGCGCAATAACATCAAGTATGGATTGCAAACAATGTGTGAGGGTGGCGGAATGGCCAACGCTACGATTTTAGAGCTGCTCTAATTTCTGCGGGTATTGCAACAGATTTCCTGGTCACCTGGTCAATGTTGACATAGGTAATTTT
>JBDQMZ010000063.1:0-4130 GCA_040261955.1 Candidatus Nanopelagicales bacterium | reverse complement strand
TCTTTGATGTTGCCTTTGCCGGGGCAGCTTTCTTCTCGGCTGGCTTTTGTGCGGCAACTTTTTTCGGGGCTACCTTCTGTACTGGAGCCTTCTTAGCCGGAGCTTTCTTCGCGGCCGCCTTTTTAACCGGGGCCTTCTTAGCCGCGACTTTCTTGGCCGGTGCCTTCTTAGCCGGAGCTTTCTTAGCCGCGACTTTCTTAGCCGCAACTTTCTTGGCAGGTGCCTTCTTGGCCTGAGCTTTCTTGACAACTGGTTTCTTAATAGCGGCCTTTTTGGCGGGGGCCTTCTTAGCTGCGACTTTCTTGGCAGGTGCCTTCTTGGCAGGTGCCTTCTTAGCCGGAGCTTTCTTGGCAACTACCTTCTTAACAGCAGGCTTTTTAGTTGTCTTCGTTGTTTTAGCTGTCTTGGTGGACTTGGTGGTCACTGTGGTTGCCCCCTCAGGTAACGCAGCGTGGGCGTGAGCCCAGGTTTTCGGTCGTGAAATTGCAGCTCTTGCCACCATTTCATTGTGCACATGTGAAAAGCGCCTCTCAGCGCACGTGCGCATGCTATTGCCCACCCGCTAAAGTTTGCCAACGGGCCACGCCAGATCCCAAGAAAAACCAAGTTTTTGCTCGAATTCCCCCGTGAAATTATTCCAATAATTACATTCCCAGCCCTCAGGAAAGTGACTCCATGTATAAAGCGGTTCCCGCAACGGTGAATCTCACCGAACTTGAGCATGAAGTCTTGGCTCTCTGGGAGAGCGAAGGAACATTTGCCCAATCAATGGCGGAGAGCGTTGGTCGTCCCCGCTGGACCTTCTATGAAGGACCACCCACCGCCAATGGAACTCCCGGTACCCACCATGTCGAGGCCCGAGCGTTCAAGGACATATTCCCCCGCTATCGAACAATGAAGGGCTACCACGTTCCGAGGCAAGCTGGGTGGGATTGCCATGGCTTACCCGTAGAACTGGCCGTGGAAAAAGAGCTTGGATTCACGGGTAAGGGAGACATCGAAGCTTTCGGCGTCGCCGAATTTAATGCGAAATGCCGCGAGTCCGTATTGCGCCATGTCGATGAGTTTTCAGCGATGACCCGTCGTATGGGTTACTGGGTCGATATGGACAGCGCTTACTGGACCATGGACCCCAACTATGTGCAAAGTGTCTGGTGGTCGCTCAAACAAATATTCAACTCAGGGCTGCTCGTGCAAGACCATCGCGTCTCTCCCTACTGCCCTCGTTGCGGTACCGGCCTCAGCGATCACGAACTGGCCCAGGGTTATGAGGAAGTTGTGGACCCCTCGGTTTACGTTCGCTTCCCCGTCACACAAGGCGAGCTCGCCCAGAAGTATCCAAACTTGAATTTGCTTGTTTGGACCACGACACCATGGACATTGGTCTCCAACACGGCAGTCGCCGTGAAACCCACTGCCACCTACTGCGTTGTTGAACTCGCCGATGGCTCCGAGAGTTTTATCGTCGTTCAAGAACTCGTGGAGAAAATTTTTGGACCAGAAAACGACGAAGAGGGGGCTTCCCGCTATTCCATCAAGGAGACCTTTTTCGGAAGCGACCTCGAACGTCTGCACTACCAACGCCCATTTGACCTAGTCGAAATCCCTGACGCACACTTCGTGATTCTCGCCGACTACGTCACCACCGACGATGGCACAGGACTCGTGCATCAGGCGCCGGCTTTCGGTGCTGATGACCTCATCTCCTGCCGCGCCTACGGCCTGCCAGTGGTCAATCCAATCGAACCCGATGGCACTTTCAGTCCGTCGGTGCCTCTTGTTGGCGGCCAATTCTTTAAGCATGCGGATTCGGCTTTAACCGATAATCTCGCGGAGCGCGGAATTCTTTTCAAAAAGGAAGACTATGAACACACCTACCCGCACTGCTGGCGCTGCCACACTCCACTGATCTATTACGCCCAGCCTTCGTGGTACATCAAGACAACCGCGATCAAAGACAAATTGGTACGTGAGAACGAAAAAACAAACTGGTTCCCCGAGACAATCAAAACTGGTCGCTACGGGGACTGGCTCACTAACAACGTCGACTGGGCACTCTCTCGGAATCGCTACTGGGGCACTCCCCTGCCCATTTGGCGCTGTAGTGAAGATCATTTGACTGTCATTGAATCCCTCCGTGAACTCAGCCAATTGACGGGCCGGGAGCTAGCCGACCTAGACCCTCACCGCCCATTCATCGATGCGGTCACATTCAATTGCCCAACCTGCGGATCTGAATCAACTCGCGTGCCTGAAGTAATCGACTGCTGGTACGACTCCGGGGCAATGCCCTTCGCGGCGCAGTGGTATCCGCATCACAATCAAGAAGAGTTCGCAGCCCAGTACCCCGCTGACTTCATCTGCGAAGCTATCGACCAGACACGGGGCTGGTTCTACACCTTGATGGCGATCGGAACATTGGTATTCGATCAGTCGTCATATAAAAACGTTGTTTGCCTTGGCCACATTCTCGATGAAGACGGCAGAAAAATGAGCAAGCATCTTGGTAATGTTCTCGAGCCGATACCACTCATGGATGAACATGGTGCCGATGCACTCCGCTGGTTCATGTTGGCCAGCGGATCCCCCTGGCAATCCCGTCGCGTTGGACATACCGCTATCGCGGATGTCGTGCGCAAGTCTTTGCTGACCTACTGGAACACCGTGTCGTTCTTGGCGCTCTATGCGCGCAGTGCCCCATGGTCACCCGAAGATGGAGCACCCGATCTCTCTGAACGCCCGATCATGGATCGGTGGCTGTTGAACGAGGCCCATGCCATGGCTCAAGGCGTTGACCAAGCACTCGAGAACTTCGACACGCAAAAGGGTGGGCGCTTACTCGCCGAGTTCATCGATAATCTTTCGAATTGGTATGTGCGGCGCACCCGTCGCCGATTCTGGGACGGCGATCCCGCTGCACTTGCCACACTCCACGAGGCCGTACGAATTGTCACCCTCTGCATGGCCCCATTCACACCGTTCATTACTGAACGCGTTTGGCAAGACATTTTCCGTGAAACAGAGAAGTCCGCACCCAATTCCGTGCACTTGGCCATGTGGCCAGATCCAATGACTGTTGATTCAAAACTCCGACAGGACATGGAAATTGCACGACGTGTGACCGAACTGGGACGCTCGGCACGCGCAATGAGTTCGGTCAAGACCCGGCAACCACTTGGTCGCGCGCTGATCAGTGCACCCGGGTGGGACCACCTCGATCCAGAGCTTGTCACCGAAGTCGCCGAAGAACTCAATGTGCGTGAACTGCTCGCTCTCTCCTCAAGTGATTCCGAATTAGTCGAAGTAAGCCTCAAGCCGAATTTCCGCACACTGGGACAGCGTTACGGTAAGCAAACCCCATTGGTCGCTGGCACCATTAGTGCTCAAGACCATGCAAGTTTGGCTGCACAATTGCGGGCCAACGAAACCATTTCACTCACAGTCGAAGGATTGGATCAAGATCAAGGCATCGCATTAATTTCCCTTGCCGATGTCGTGATCACCGAGACTCCGAAAGAAGGTTGGGCGGTGGCATCTGAGGCCGGTGACAGCGTGGCACTCGATCTTGAGATCACACCTGAACTGGCGCGCGCCGGACTCGCCCGCGACATTGTGCGCGCAGTTCAAGAGGCTCGCAAAAATGCAGGCTTTGACATCAGTGACCGCATCACCCTGTGGTGGGATTCAACTGAATCTGTATTCATCGAGACAATGAGCACCCATGAAACTGACATTGCCCATGAAGTACTGGCTCTCGAGGTGACCCACGGGACCGGTCCCGCAGATTCATTTAATGTGGATAACGATCTTGGCGCCTCTATGAAAATTGCTAAGCGCAGTTAAAGGTTGCGGAAAATTCCCATCAAAATCTGAATTCCGATAAGCAAAATCAAGAAACCAAGATCCAGCGAGACCTGACCCATGCGAATGGGTGGAACAACGCGGCGTATCAATTTCAATGGTGGCTCGGTGACCGTGTAAATACCCTCAACCACGATCAAAATGAATCCGGACGGACGCCAGTCGCGCGCGAAAACCTGAACAAAATCAAAAACTAGTCGGCCAATCAAAATAATGAGAGAGATCGACAGGAATGATGCGATCCAACTGCCAACTTCACTCACGTATTT
>JBDQMZ010000062.1:0-3515 GCA_040261955.1 Candidatus Nanopelagicales bacterium | reverse complement strand
GTCAGAGACTCGATTGTTGTTGTGCGCGAGGCACTCGACGAAAGTCCGCTGGCAGATGTTCTGGGTCACGTCATCTCAATGGTTGATTTGGGAGCTGATGCGCGAGAGGCCTGGAAGCCTTGGGTGGATGACCCCGCGCTGGGTCGCCTTGCCCAAGCGATCACTCGCACGCAGGACTCGGGTGCCGCACTTGTTCAGGTCCTCGATGAAACCTCTCTTGAACTCAGGCGCCTGCATCAGCGCACGGTTCAAATAGCTGCTCGCAGCGCGGGGGTGAAGGCCGTTATTCCATTGGCCGTGTGTTTCCTGCCTGCATTCTTTCTACTTGGCGTTGTGCCGATTGTCGCGTCCCTTTTTGACTCATTTAATTTCTTGTCCACCGGTTAAGACGTGGTCCGACATGGCGTCCACAGAATGTCGTTTGCCTCTGTTTACTTTCATTTGCATGGAGCAATCTGTGATCAAGCACCGACTGGCGGTGCACAAGAAGGGAAAAATCATGGCGACAAATTCCGCGAAAATTGTTGCGGCACTGAAGGACGACACGGGCTTAACCACTGCTGAATACGCGGTCGGAACTGTTGCAGTAGCGGGTCTTGGCGGAGTGCTGCTCAAACTCCTGACCAGCGACGGCGTTCGTGACTTGATTTGGAATGTCATCACAACGGCATTCTCACGCTTCTTCGGCTAATGCTGAGGAATGAGCGTGCAGGTTCCCTGGAGACGCCCCCAGCTCCAGGGAACTTGCACCACCCTCGATCATCCAAACCACAATTAGTGCGTCGCTGTCTCGACGGCGATTCAGGCATGGTGACACTTGAAACTGCGCTCATGGTTCCCGTGCTGGTGTTCATCACTTTCGCTTGCGTCTCAATCATTGGGCTGGGCCTGCAGACACTCTCACTGAGCGATGCAACTCGCACTGCCGCTCGCGAACTTGCCCGCGGTACAGAAAGCGATCAGGTGTCTGCGGCATTTCAACAGCGTGAGCCCGAGGCCTCAATAGTGATCAATTGGACCCCTGACTCCGTGAGTGTTCACACTGTCAAACCTGGCAGGTTCTTCATTGGGTTATTGGGACAGAATCCGTTCAGGCTTGAGCAAACCCATGTTGCACCCCGCGAGGATCAGTCATCATGAGTGAGCAATCCAAGAGTCTCATGCAACGTGACAGGGACCGCGGCAGTGTCACGATGTTCACGGTGGTTCTCATCCTTGCCATTGCCGGTGCTGGCTTGGTTGCAACGGCGGTCATGCATCTCGCAGTAATACGAGCGACGTTGAGTAGTTATGCCGACCTGAGTGCTCTGGCTGCAAGCAGTTCAATCAATGAACCGTGTTTGGCGGCAAAAAACATCGCAGTTGCCAATCGAGTAAATCTTGACCAATGTCTGTTGGATTCTGACAGTGTGCTCGTGACACTGAGCACCTCTACGGAATCAATTGGGTTGGTTTCCGTCTTTCTAAATAATTCAAGAGTGCAGGTTACTGCGCGGGCAAGCCGCTCAGCCTGGTGAGAATCTGGATGGCCCCAGCTTTATCCAGTGGGTCATTTCCATTTCCGCACTTGGGTGATTGAATGCAGGCGGGGCAGCCAATATCGCAAGAACAACTTTCAACCGCGGCAAGAGTTGCCTTCATCCACTGCGTTGCATGCTCGAAACCGAACTCGGCAATTCCTGCGCCACCTTCAAGTCCATCGTAAATAAATATTGTGGTTGTTTCAGTGTCCGCGTGCAGGATCGTGGACACCCCGCCAATATCCCAGCGATCACAACTGGCAAATAAGGGCAGAATCCCAATGCTCGCGTGCTCAGCACCATGAATTGCGCCCGCGAGGACATCCGCGGTTGCATTCACCAGATGCGAGGGGAACGTCCACCACACCGCTTTTGTTCGCAAAGTGCGCACGGGAAGATCAAGTGGAATCGTGCCCAAGTTTTCTCCTGAGATATGTCGACGCGTGTAGGCAACAGTTTGCGAAGACACCTCAACGTCACCAAAATGAATATCGATATCTGCCGCAACTTGACGTTGGGCCGACTCACCAGTGATTCGAATGTCACTGACATCTCGCGCGAAGGTTGTGTAATCGAGATCCGAGGCCACCACCAAAGCAACAGATTCGTTCAAGTCAAGTTCGCGAACGAGGAACATTTCACCTTGGTGAACATAAACTGCGCCTTCATGAACACTGCGATGTGAAGCGCCATGATCGACGTATCCGCAGAGTCGCCCGGTATCCATTTCAACCACGCGCACAACTGCACCACCGGTTCCGCGGATATCAGCCAAATCAGTTGCATTCTCGCTCTTGGTCCAGTACCAACCGGTTGGGCGCTCGCGCAACATTCCTGCAGTAACGAGTTCAGAGATCACATCAGGGGCATTGGGAGGAAACCAGGACTCAATGTCCTCGCGGGTGAGCGCTAATTCTTGAGCCGCTGCACAGAGATGCGGAGCCATGACATGTTCATTGTTTGCATTGGGCAACGACACTTCAATTGTTGAGTCAAATACAACGTCGGGGTTGTTGATGACAAAAGTATCAAGAGGATCTTCACGGGCAATAAATATCGCTGCTGCGGGTTCCCCCGCTCTGCCCGCGCGACCAACCTGTTGGAGCAAGGACGCTTTTGTTCCGGGCCACCCAGCGGTTATCACTATGTCAAGACCCGTGATGTCAATGCCGAGTTCCAATGCGTTGGTTGCCGCCATGGCTCGAATCTCACCTGAGCGCAGATCGCGTTCGAGTTCACGCCGCTCATGGGCCAAGTAGCCGCCCCGGTATGCCCGAACCATGTGGTCGATACCGCCTTGATGTTTTGGATCATTCGTTGAAGCCAACAAGTCTTTTGTGGTTTGGGAGACGTATTCAACGCCGCGTCTACTGCGCAAGAATGCAACGCTTTGATGACCCGTGGGGACCGTGGCGGCTAGCAGTCGCGCGCTTTCATCGAGAACACCGCGACGAGTTTGGCCATCAGCGAGTAACGGTGGTTGCCAAAAAAGAAAGGTGCGCTCCGGAGTTGCGGCGTAGTTGTCAGTAAATGCAATGCCCGCTCGCCCAATCAGCTGTTCAAGGGTCTTGTCGGGGTTGCCGGTTGTTGCTGATGCGGCCAGGACTGTGGGGCTGGCCCCGTACTTCTGGGCAAGGCGAAGTGTGCGTCGGAGGATCATCGCCACATGGGCACCGAAGACACCTTTATATGCGTGTGCTTCATCGATAATTATGAATTCAAGGTGCCGCAGGAAGTGCGCCCACCGGCGGTGCATGGGCAGAATCGAATAGTGCAGCATGTCGGGGTTGGTCAGAATGTAATTGGCATGGGACCGGATCCACTGGCGCTCCTCACGGGAACTATCGCCATCCAAGGTGGCAGAGCGAACCCCATCAAGGCCCCAGCCCGAAATAGTTGCCAACTGATCGGCTGCGAGGGCTTTCGTGGGAGCGACGTAAAGAACGGTGCCACCATTAATGACCGACGTCAGCGCAGGCGCACTGAATGCAATTG
>JBDQMZ010000061.1:0-3305 GCA_040261955.1 Candidatus Nanopelagicales bacterium | reverse complement strand
ATTTAAATCAAGTCAAACAGGCCTCAATTCAATTGGCCGCGCTCACAGATGTTCTAGATAACCCAACGGGTTTCACCGACACCTATGCCGAATCAATTTTGAGAACCGAATCCGAAGCGTGGCGCCAGGATCCTGAAACTGGTGCCGCGTTGTTGGCAAGTATTCGAACAGGTCTGCGCCAAGAGATCAATAAGGTGTACGCGCTCTCTGAGGGCACCATCACGCTCTCTGGAGAAAATGGTCTGGTACCAGTGACAATTGCAAACGACCTGGACAGGTCAGTCACGGTTGGTGTCCAGTTGCGCGGGTACCCGAGTGCGCGTCTGGTGAGTGAACCGATGTACGGCATCACAATTGACCCCGGCAAAAAGGTAAGTGTCGAACTTGAAGTCGACATCGTTGGAGGACAAACACTGCCTGCCGGCGTTCAACTGCTCACCCCTGGTGGTGAAACATTTGGCTCACCTGCTCGAATTGAACTTGTATCGACCGCATACGCGCGTGCCGCTGCCTGGGTCATTGCGGCGGCATTTATTGCTATCGTCATATTCGTTGTTGTTGGCATAACGCGCCGGATTCATAAAGCCACACAATCCAATGCGCAGTCTCAAGAAAAGCCTGAAAAGAAGGGTGGTTCAGAAAATGTCTGAGCAATCACTTCTCAGACCCAGCACCGTGATGGCCGCGGGAACAATTACATCCCGCATCACTGGAGTCTTGCGCGACATCAGCATGACCGCCGCACTGGGTTTCTTCCTGGTCTCTGACGCATTTTCATTGGGCAACTCCCTGCCCAACATGATTTACATTCTGGTAATTGGTGGGGCACTCAACGCAGTGTTCATCCCGCAGCTTGTTCGAAAAATGAAAGAGGACGCAGACGACGGAAGTGCGTATGCAGATCGACTGATCACAATTGCATCAATAGTCCTTCTCATTTTTTCTATTCTCGCTGTTATTTTTGCACCATTTATTGTTGATCTCTACACCCCAAGTGATTACCCGCAAAAGGAATTTGATCTGGCCGTTGCCTTTGCGCGTTTATGTTTGCCGCAAATATTTTTCTATGGAATTTATGCGATGCTGAGCCAGGTGCTCAATTCGCGTGGAAAATTTGGGGCACCCATGTTTGCGCCTATCGCAAACAACATCGTTGCCATTGCCACCTTCCTACTGTTTATTGCGATTGCAGGAACCTCTGCCGCAGCCGATGGGGAATTGACCACCGACCAAGTGTTGCTTCTTGGAATCGGCACTACGGTTGGTGTAGCAGTACAGGCACTCATTCTGATCCCCGTTCTTTCACGGGCCGGGTATTTCTGGCGTCCACGTTTCGACTGGAAGGGGCATGGCCTTGGCAAGGCGGGGACCTTGGCCATGTGGACCATTGGGTTGGTCTTGGTCAACCAAATCACCTACCTTGTCATCACTCGGCTCGCGACCCAAGCCAATGTCAACGCCGCTGCATTGGGTGAAGTCGCCGCTGGCCTGACCACCTACCAAAAAGCTCATTTGGTGTTCATGCTCCCGCACAGCGTGATCACCGTGTCCATTGTCACCGCACTATTACCCGCGCTGAGCCGAGTCGCTCACTCCGGCAAGCTTGCTCAGGCTGGTCGCGATGTTTCCGGTGCCATGCGCCTTGTGTCCTTCCTCATGATTCCGGTTACTGCAATCCTGTTCGTCTCCGGTGTAGGTATCGCGGTCCTACTTTTTGGCTATGGTGCCGCTACCACCGCACAAGCCGAATTACTCGGTCTCGTTATCTCCATTTTTATGCTGGGTCTCGTTCCCTTCACCCTCTTCTACGTTCTATTGCGTGGCTACTACGCATTAGAGGACACTCGAACACCCTTTATTCTCACGGTTATTTTCTCCGCCGTCCTGCTACTCCTACTTGTTCCAGCTTTCGGGACACTCTCCGGAGGAGGAACCCAGATCGCCTTCATTGCGCTGTGTTACTCGATCGCCTACTGGCTTGCTCTGGTTATTTCATGGGTTGTTCTTGCGAGACGATTGGGTGGGATGCAATCAGGACGAACCGTGTTCATGATCGCCCGCATGGGAGTCGCAGGAATCATTGCCACTCTGTCCATGTTTGCTGCGTCTGGGATAACTCGCAACGCTCTTTACGGTCCCAACAGCCCACTTGATTACTCCAATAAATGGCTTGTTCTCGTGCAAATCGTCATTGCGAGCATTGTTGGTGTGATTGTTTATCTCCTTGCATCCTGGGCTTTGCGGGTCGAGGAAATCGGCATTGCTCAACGCACCATTGCAGCCAAGTTTGGGCGTAAGGTGAAAGCATGATCACCAGCGGCACACAACTGAGTCGCTACACATTGCTGGAGTTGATCTCCGAGCACGTGCCGACAGTAGCTGATCAATTTCCTGTGCAGTTGTGGCGCGGGCGCGATGAAATTCTTGAACGCTCAGTGTCTATTCGACTCATTCGCTCGGAAGATGCCCGTATTTCCGCGGTACTTGGCGCCGCTCAAGCGGCAGCACTCGCCGAGGATCGACGGCTGCTTCGTTTACTCGATGTTCTGAGTATCTCTGCCACATTTGATGACCCCGCCTACACCGCGGTGATCAGTGAGTGGAGCACTGGAAAGTCGTTGACCCAAGCTTTGCTTGAGCGCGGGGACACACCATTTGATTCTGAAGAATCCTTGGATTACGTTTCCAATGTTGCCTGGGCACTTAATGCTGCACTCACGGTAAATCTAGAACACGGTCGGCTGCGTCCATCCTGTGTTTTTATCACTGAGTCGCATGAGATTGCTATTCGTGGACTTGCTGTTGATTACGCACTCTTTGGCCCACTCTTTCCTCGGGAGAAATCCGTTGACACCCAAGATGGTGTGCGGCGCGACGTTGATGGACTTGGTTCATTGCTTTACTGCTTCAGCACAGGCCTGTGGCCGTATCCCGTAAATAGTGTGGATCAACCAGCACCCTTACCCATTCCCTTCACACCCAAAGCAGGTAAAGACGTACCCCTTCCCTCCAGCATTAAAGCGGGGATTCCACGCGCTATTGATGAGGTCGTTGGGCGCAGTGTGATCGGTGTTCACAAACCTCGCGGGGCAACTCGAATCCAGGACTCTCTCGGTTTTGCCAATGCAATTGCATCTGCCAAGGATTATGTGACACCAGTTAGTTCCACCACGGTTCGTGGGCCCATCATCACAACTCCCAACACGCCAATGACCTACGTCAAGCGCGGCATTGCAACACTGGTGGGCATCGCGATTGTCGTGGCGCTCGGTTTTATTGGAATGACCATGCTGTCCTCAGATAGT
>JBDQMZ010000060.1:0-4688 GCA_040261955.1 Candidatus Nanopelagicales bacterium | reverse complement strand
GCTTCAATCAGTGCCTCGGGATGAACGTCGTCTAGATCAGGTGCGTGCTTCAGTTGCTGGCTGATGGCCGGTTGACTAATGCCTACGGCTTCGGCGATTTCCCGTTGACTCATACCGGTAGCCGCAAGAGCGCGCAGCGCCAATAGGCGACGCACGCGCGCGATGTCTTCCTCGCGTCGTGCTTCTTGGTACTCCGCCAGCAGGCTCATAAGTAAATCTTATCGCGCAGATGTGCATCCCACTATTGCGGGATCGTTTGAAAGTTGACACAAAAGTGGAGCTGAGGGGATTCGAACCCCTGGCCTTCTCATTGCGAACGAGACGCGCTACCAACTGCGCCACAGCCCCTGACGGGGTGAAACACTAGCAGCGAAAGGGCTATTCGTTGACCGCGCGAGCCTGATAGGGGGCGTTGGCTCGGATGATGGGAATTTCAGCCGTGGAGTCGGCATGATTGGTAACCGGATTGCGCACCAAATTCTCTGCCTTCACTGCTGGACGCTGCATTGTTCGTGCAGCTTCCATCATGGCTTCACCTGACCAGTCGCCATCGCGCTCAATATTGCGGGGTACAGCGGTGGCGCGTGGTGCGCTCACATAGCTGGGAAGTGTCTGAGGTACCGCATCCCACGAGTCGTCGTCCTCCCATGGATCCCAGGCGGCGAATTCGTCCAGTTCAGACATCTGGCTTTCGGCACGCTCATGCGCGGGCATGGGTTCTGCACGCTTGGTCCGTCGGGCATCCTGCGCGCGAGCGGGAACACTCTCAAGACGTGGTGAGCTGGCTGACTTGGTTGTGCGCTGCGATGCGGTCATGGCAGATGCAACAACAAAAGCCCCCAACAGGAGGGCAAAGACTACGGGGATTGCAATCGGAACAAACCCAAGAATCGATCCCACGAGTGCCAGAAAAACCAGCCCCGTGAGGGCGCCCAACACCATGGATCGTCGCTTGGCGGCCACGGCGCTTGCGTGATTGCGGCCCGACTGCGAATTTCGTGATCCCATGTTGCTCTCCCCAGATTGTGATTCGCGGTGTGACTCGCGGTGTGACTCTTGACGCGCCTTCTCTTCAGCGACTCCACGGTCACCGAGTGACTTCATGGCAGAACTAAATCGGGCAGTAGATCGGACTTCACTGACCTGATCGTGTCTCTTGAGCCAGATTGGAATGAGAACAGCAGCCCACAGAGCGATGATCGCTACGTAGATCAATCCTGTCACATGCGTAACGTTAGAACTTAGAAGTGAATTCCCTTAGCATTGCGCACTTTTAGCCGGGCGTGTCGCGAAAGCGCACATATGACACATGATCGCGCCAGTCGCCATCAATATGCAGATAGCGCGGACGAAATGACTCTTCCATGTAGCCGCATTTCTCTGCGACGGCTCGAGATGACAGGTTTTCTGGGCGAATGTTGATCTCAATGCGATGCATTCTCATGACATCGAAGCAATAATCCGTGGCTAATGCAACCGATCTGGACATGAGTCCACGACCGGCAACAGCTTGATCGATCCAGTACCCGAAAAAACAACCCCGTGACGAGCCACCCCAGATACCACCGACTGTTAATTGTCCAACAAATGCACCTTCAAACTCAATGGCAAAAGGCAATGCGCGCCCCTCGCGTGCTTCCCGTTGCATAATGCGGACCATGGACCAAAAAGAAGGGGGTCGAAAACCCTGACTTTTGCCTTCGGGGGGCAAGGTGGCATCCCACGGACTCAACCAATCACTATTTCGACGACGAACTTCTCGCCATGCGCTCCTGTCGGAATAGCGCAAGGGCCGCAAAATGAGATCGCCGTCGGTTAATACGACCGGCCAAAAACCTGGGATGGTCACGTTTGCTCGCGCGAAGATGCGCAGAAAACTTTCAACCATTCGGTGAGTTCAGGGCCGATATCTTCGCGCTCACTCGCGAGTTGGATGACGGCCTGCAAGTAACTGAGTTTGTCACCCGTGTCATAACGCCTGCCCTCAAACACCACTCCCCGAACACCGCCGCCTTGTTCGGTCGGCATGGTGGCAAGTACGCGCAGGGCGTCGGTTAACTGGATTTCTCCCCCACGGCCAGGTTGCGTTTCAGCGAGCACCGAGTACACGGCGGGATCCAGGATGTAACGACCGATGATGGCGTAATTACTAGGCGCATCGGCTACGTCGGGCTTTTCCACCAGATCGGTCACCACTAGTGCATCGGAAATACCGAAAATATTGTCTTCCTCCACGGCAACGCAGCCGTAGAGCGAAATGGTTTCACTCGGAACCTGCATGAGACAAAGAACCGAGCCACCGAACTGGTTTCGAATCTCAATCATGCGATCGAGAATTGGATCGCGGGGATCAATGAGGTCATCGCCCAAAAGAACGGCGAAGGGTTCATGGCCCACATGGTTCTGTGACATGAGAACCGCATGGCCCAAACCGAGGGGATCGCCCTGGCGAACGTAATGGATGCGGGCAAGGTCACTGGAATGGCGCACCTGCTCAAGGCGCTCGGTGTCGTTCTTGGCTTCGAGCACCTGCTCGAGTTCGAGATTCTTGTCAAAATGATCTTCGAGTGGTCGCTTGCTTCGGCCAGTAATAAAGAGTACGTCTTCGAGTCCCGCGGCAACAGCTTCCTCGACCACGTATTGGATTGCTGGTTTGTCCACGACGGGGAGCATCTCTTTGGGCGTTGCCTTAGTGGCGGGGAGAAAGCGGGTGCCCAGACCCGCGGCCGGGATCACAGCCTTGCGGACCCCACCAGCAGAACTCATGGGAAGACCTTACGGCACTTTGTGGGTCGGTCTACGGCACTATATATATGTGTCCGAAATTAGTGGATCCGAAATAGAGGCTTCAGTGTCGTCAGCGACTGGCGAATCTGGTGCGGAGATTGTCCGCGCCAAGAGGGAACTGCGTGAACGCCTTCGGGCACAGCGTAGCACTCGCTCGGGATCCGACGCATTCAACGCCCAGAACCCCGAGGTCGAACCGCAGATGGTCGAGCACCTCATGGACCTCATCACGACATTGCCTGCTGGACCGGTCGCCTGCTATCTGTCTCTGCCGACAGAGCCGCCCACAGGTTTACTGCGTGAGCAATTGTGGGAGCAGGGGTACCAGCCTCTGATACCGCGAATTGAGGGCACGCAATTGCAATGGGCAATGGATCTCCCCGACACAACGTGGGATGTCAATCAATTCGGCATTGCTGAGCCCACAAATAATTTTGTTCCCGATCAATCGGAAGTACTGGCGCAGTGTGTTGCAATCATTATTCCTGCGCAGGCGATTGATTCCAACGGGATGCGCCTTGGTCAAGGCAAAGGTTTTTATGACCGCGCTTTAGAGACCGTGGTGCACAACCCAGTGCGACCGCTGTTTATCGGGTACGTATTTGACAATGAACACATCGATCACGTGCCCCACGAGGCTCACGATATTCCGGTTGATGTGAGTGTCACGGAATACGCAGTGCGCTGGTTTTCGACTCCAGATTGACCAGCATTACCAGATTGACCAGCATTAACTGCCAACCATCCAGCCGATCCACGCCAAGACCATCGCGGTCACCAAACTGAGAAGCACCGCACCGAATACCCACAGACTCGCGATTGCCGTCCCCGCACTTTTTCTGCGATAAAACTCGAACGAAATTGCATGGGCCCAACCTGAAAACGTGGTCAGCGAACCGGCAAGGCCCGTGAGTAGGAAAACGCGCATATTTCCGTCAGTGGTTGCCAGAACAATTCCACCGAATAGCGAGCCGATCGAGTTAATAATAAAAATCGCGACCGGGAAGTCAATCATGCGAACACGATGGTGAAGCTGGCGTTCAACAGACGCACGAATCACTGAGCCAATTACCGCACCGAGAACGACAGCAAAAATTGTCATCATGCGCGGGTCGCCCTATTCGTGACCACTTTTCCCAGACGCTCTCCGGCAAACACCAACGCAATGCCACCAATGAAGGTCACGGCGAGGTAGGCAGCCGCATTGAACCAGGCTCCCGATTCCAGGAGCCCTACGCTGTCGAGCGCCAGGGCTGAGAAAGTGGTGAAACCACCCAAGAAACCTGTAATGAGTAATGGGTGCGCGAAGTGACCTGTCCCCTGCCGTGAGCGATCAATGAGAAGTGCAATAAAACCGATTACGAATGCTCCCGCCAGGTTCACAACAATCGTGGACCAGGGGAAAGATGCGTTTTGGTCTGGAATGGGGCTGAGAGAGTCGCCAAACGCGAGTGCAATGCCGTATCTGACCAGCGCACCAACTACTGCTCCCGCTGCAACCAGCGTCAGACGTTGGACCTCTCTCACGCCCCCAGCCTAGGGTTGTACATGTCGCTGGCCGTTGCCACCCAATTTGCCGACCACCCCCGCGTCGGGGCAGACTAGGACCCCACCAGCCAGGAGGAATCGTGCCTACATACGAATACGTGTGCCCCGAATGCGACACCAAACACGAGATCGTGCAATCAATGTCAGACCCAACGCTCACAACCTGTCCCAGTTGCGGCAAGGAATCACTCAAGAAGCAGTTCACCGGCGTGGGCGTGATGTTCAAAGGCTCAGGTTTCTACCGCAATGATTCGCGTGAGAGCAGCTCCGCCAAGAAGTCAACCAGCGACAGCACGAGTTCAACTGCTGCTTCAACTTCGGGCTCGAGCACAACTACTAGTTCAACACCGGCT
>JBDQMZ010000059.1:0-2584 GCA_040261955.1 Candidatus Nanopelagicales bacterium | reverse complement strand
GAGACATGCTCCGCGGACACCGTTGTCCCACGAATGACCACGATCTCCGCACCGGCAGCAGCGGCAACAGGAGCAAGTTCGGCCGTGCCCTGTGGCGAAACAGCCACCGCGACAGTGATGCCGGACTCCTTGAGTTGGGCAATGCGCTCTTTGATCAAACCGAGGTCAACGGGCGCCTCTGAATACAACTTTTGCAGGAGCGGGGTTGCCTGATCCGGTGAACATTGGGCGATTTCCCGGAGCAGGAGTGACGGGTCGTCATAGCGGCCCCACAATCCTTCAAGGTTGAGCACGGCCAGTGCACCGTTGTCAGAGATTGTCTTGGCTGAGGTCGGGGAAACCACCGAGTCCATGGGCGCTGCAATGAACGGCGTGTCAAATTTATATGCATCGATGGTCCACGCGGTGGAAACCTCGGATGCATCGCGCGTGCGCCTGTGCGGTGCAATAGCAACTTCATCGAGTGAATATCCGCGGCGGCCCTGTTTCGATCCCCCAATTACAACGTCAACCACGATTACCGTCCTGTGTAGTTTGGTGCTTCGATTGTCATTTGAATGTCATGTGGGTGGCTCTCGCGCAACCCCGCAGCCGTGATTTGAACAAGGCGCCCCTTCTCATGAAGTTCGGCCATGTTTGATGCACCCGCGTAACCCATTGCTGCCCGCAGTCCACCAACGAGTTGATGGGCAACTGCGCCTAGTGGCCCTCGGTAGGCAACCATGCCTTCAATGCCCTCGGGGACCAATTTGTCATCGCTAAGAACGTCATCCTGGAAATAGCGATCCTTGCTGTAAGAGCGAGCCTCGCCCCTGGACTGCATTGCGCCGAGTGAACCCATACCCCGATACGACTTGAACTGCTTACCGTTAACAAAAACGATTTCGCCCGGAGCTTCTTCAGAGCCCGCAAGCAACGATCCCAACATGACAATGTCGGCACCGGCAACAATGGCTTTAGCAATGTCACCGCTGTATTGGATGCCGCCATCAGCGATAACTGGAATCCCAGCGGCTCTGCATACTGATGCTGCTTGTTCGATTGCAGTGATCTGTGGGACACCAACGCCAGCAACCACGCGCGTAGTGCAAATGGAACCTGGACCAACGCCGACCTTGACACCGTCAGCACCCGCATCGATCAAGGCTTGCGCTGCTTCACGAGTTGCAATGTTGCCGCCAACAACATCAATATCAAACTCACTCTTAATGCGGGAGACCATGTCGAGAACCGCCTTGGAATGACCATGTGCGGTGTCAACTATCAGAAAATCAACCCCAGCCGAGATCAGCGCCTGCGCACGCTTATAAGAATCATCGCCGACTCCAATGGCCGCACCAACAATAAGTCGGCCCAGTGAGTCCTTCGATGCGTGCGGATACTTATCAGCTTTGACAAAATCCTTAACTGTGAACAGTCCGCGAAGTTTTCCATCGGCATCAATCAGAGGAAGTTTTTCCACTTTGCGGGATGCCAAAAGATTCAATGCATCCTGTGGCGCAACACCAACAGGTGCCGTCACCAACGGCATTGGGGTCATGATTTCTGAGGCTTTGCGTTGTGAGTTCTCTTCAAACCGCATGTCACGATTGGTCACAATGCCGAGCAGGGTTCCAGCGTTGTCAACGACGGGCACACCACTGATGCGGTAGCGGCCACAAAGCCGATCGACATCGGCCAATGTGTCATCCGGTGAACAGGTCACCGGGTCATTGACCATTCCTGCTTCACTGCGCTTAACCAAATCGACCTGGGCCGCTTGAGCCTCGATGGGGAGATTGCGATGCAGTACACCAACACCACCTTGACGAGCCATGGAGATTGCCATGCGCGCCTCGGTCACCGTGTCCATTGCACTCGAAACCAGAGGCATCTGCACTGAAATATTTCGGGTCACTCGAGCAGTGGTGTCGACCTCACTGGGCACGACATCGGATTCACCCGGCAACAGGAGGACATCGTCAAAAGTTAGGCCCAAAAAGGCCACTTTGCTGGTGTAGGAAACAGCTTCGCCTGACATATAACCTCCGGGCCTTGGGTAGGCCCAAGGCTAGCGCCTCTACCTCGTACGTTGAACGCAGACCTTTAGACCTGTGTCGAGACCTGCGCCTAAACCTGTGCCGGCCGCGGTCCACTCGCGCTAGGCGCAAGCCTTTTGATGAAGACTGTCGCAGGCTTGAATCAAACTGGTGGATACCTCGACGCCATGTGGTGCGGTGCCTCTCCACCCCGGCCCACCGACAACAACTTCAACTTTGGGTCTGCATCGCGGAAGTTGCTCAAGTTCACCAAGATCACTATCGCCGATCTGAGACCAAATGAACACTGCGGCGGGCCCGCTTTGACGGATAGCGACTCCCAGTGCCGGCACGGGCATCCCCGCACCCAGTAGCTGAGTTCGCACTCCCCGTTCACTCAACGCGGCACCGAGGGCCCACAGTGGCAATTGATGCACTTCTTGGTTGGACCCCACAAGCATGATTGGACGAGGGTTGGTTCCCATGGGCGCGGACGCAATGAACGCTCCAAAGGCTCCCTGGATTGCGGCGCTGAGGACATGCTCCACCTCAATACCCGTGCCGCT